>CAZTUZ010000035.1:0-17992 GCA_964617055.1 uncultured Thiothrix sp. | reverse complement strand
ATTACAGCACTCAACACAATCGCCACATAATGGCGGCATTTGAGCAAAGCCAGAAACAGCCCTTTGGCATCATTCCACCCTCTGCCAGTAGATCACCGCAACCCACACCCAAACCAGTCCCGCAACCAATGGGCAAGGTGTTGTACAGCGGATTATCGAAAGCCGAATTACTGGCACTCAAGCAAGCCGCCAAAGACAAAAAGTTTGGTGAAACGGCAATCTGTCCCGCGTGCGGTACACACTTCATTAAGACCAATTGCGGGCAAGTGTTCTGCCAGAAAGACCACAAAAACTGGTTTGATAGCCTGCTACGTCAAGCTCCTTAGCGGCGCGTCGCCAGTCGTGAGCGCGTGGAGTGAGCGCGTGACGGGCGCAAGCAAGGAGCGATAAGCGACGCAGCGTGGCAACCACAACCAGCGAGACGCAACAAGCGACACTAAGCCGCGAGCAAAAGCAATCCCAAAGCATGTTGGCACAATCGCAGAACGTGGCTATACTCATATCACTGCTGAATAAGCAGCAACCAAGCTTAAATTTACTGCTGAATAAGCAGCAACCGAAGAACCAGCCTAGTGCTGGTTTTTTCGTTTCGGGCGTACCAGTCTTACCAGTTTCATGCCAAACTTGTACTAATTGCCTACTGGTTAGTAGTTCGCCAGTGAGCGGCGTTATTTTAACTTCCAGCCACAACTTAAAATAAGATCGGGCATTATTTTAACTTGAACCCGTCAAGGGCGTTCAAATCGAATAATGCTGGTAAGGTTGGCACGGCATTGGTTCATGGTCGGGCGGCGCATAGCGGGGCAATCGTGGGCGATTTGAGCGGCGTAGCGCACCCTTGCAAGCACGGACTTGCACACGAACGAAGGGAGTGCATACAGACCCTAATCACGGATTCCATGAATACATATCCTGTCATGCAGGGTGAGGAGCTACCGCACCGCAACCCTGACTAGCCTAGCGGCAATGAGCGTTATTAATGTGTTAGTTATTTGTTATCTGTAGTTTTGTGAGAAATGGCCTTCGATAAATCAAGCTATTAGGGGTATTGTTCGATTCCCTTCACCCGCTCCAAATGCTTTCTCCTAGCCAAACTAACTATTCCCCCATTTTGGGAATGTAAGGGTCCATAATGACAATGCGACCATCATGCGGGCGGCGCATGAGGTTTTCGCCGTGTAAATCCCACGCCAAGTAATCTTCGTGTTCACGAAAGTACAAGCACAATTGCCGAATGTCGTTGGCAAGTGCATCACCATAACGGGCGCGTAGGGCTGCGTGAATTTCCAGCCGCACGGCTTCTTCTTGCCAATCCATGTTGTGGATATGTTCGGTAAAGAATGCCGCATCGGTTTCATCCAAATGTTCAAGGCGTTCCATAACATAGATCAGGCGGTACTGGGGTTCATCATGCGTGAATAATTGTATCGTCTTGGGGTCAAGCATGTGGTTGTGCTCGTCTAACACGCCAATCCTACGAATAAATGGCACTTGTGTTAGGCCGCAATGTTGAATCGCATCGCAAAAGTATTCTAAACCCAGTGCGAATTTTTCCAAGACTACAAATTGTTCCCAGCGGTGTAAGTGGGTATGAAAAAAATGTGAGTGGCAAGAGAGACAATCCGTTGCTGAACGGTTTGGATTGCAGTGAATTTCATAGACATTGGTTAGAAAGGTATTTTCGCATTGTGGACAATTCATGCGTTTGAAATAGCCATCCACGAAACATTCCAATATGGCTTGCGTATCCATTTGCGTTAGTTTCCTTCTGTGTTTCAATAGGGTATGTCATTACTACGAAAAAACTGACTACCTGCCGTACTGATGCAGGGAAACATATCATCAATCCATAATCCGACCCGTACACCTTGGCGTTGCATATAAGCCCGTTTTTTCCTGCCATTAGTAGTATAGACGGGGATATGAAGGTCATGCAGCTTGGTATCAATATCGTGCAGGTTTTCGGGTAGATGGTCACGCACAGTACACACCACTGGAAGCCAACCTTGCGTTTGATAAGCACGAATTAGTGTACGGTAAAATGCCAAATCAGCCGTAATGGTATTGTCAAAATCAATTGCTACCACTCGTGAACGTGGTGCATCGCTCAGTAAATAAGCGTCAATCTGAAATTCGTTGAAGGTTGTTGTTAAATGATGCTGTTTGGTGGTTTGCATAATCCTTTTTATCACCGCAATAGCAGGGTGTGGGGCAATACGGCGATGATAAAACACTAAATCATTCATAAGGGGCTATTTACCAATTAATGCTTGGAATAGGGGAGAATCATACTGGATTCGGGGAATAATGGAGTATAAATACTTTCGCAGGAGCATGATCGCGCATCATTATGGTGCGCTTGGTTGGCGGGCATCAGGAGAATCCTTTCCCGAAATAAGAGTAAGTAGCCTGTTTTTTCTGAACTATTTGGTCTGGCATCGAATTTGCATATTTTAAGTTATGAAAGAATCGAAAATGAACATGAATGATCTGCTAGACGTTTTGACTTGCGCCATTTTAGTGCTAGATGTGGACATGCGCGTTGTGTACATGAACCAATCAGGTGAAATGCTGTTTGGGCAGAGCCAACAGCGTGCATTAGCTGAACCTGTTGCGCAATTGTTGCGCAGCGAAGTCTTTCACGAGCATTTGGTGATGGCAGTGACTCAGCATGACCCACAATCTTTGCGAGAGTGTGCGGTGGAATTAGCAAACGGTGAGCAAATAACCATCGATTGTGTGGTAACTCCCGTTTTGTTAGAAGACCAGTCACGTTTGGTGCTGGAAATTCAGCGCGTTGACCGCCAGTTACGCATTGTGCGCGAAGAGCAGATGATCCATCAACAACAAGCGATTCGGGAATTAGTTCGCGGTATTGCCCACGAGATTAAAAATCCCTTGGGTGGATTACGCGGCGCTGCACAACTATTAGAGGGTGAATTAGAAAACCCCGAATTAAAAGAATACACGCAGATTATTATTTCTGAGGCAGACCGTTTAAAGAATTTGGTTAATGGTATGTTAGGACCGCGTACTTTGCCACGTCCTGAATCCGTAAATGTTCATGAGGTTTTAGAGCATGTGCGGAGTTTGGTGAGTATTGATGTTTCTGCGGATATTCATTTTGTGCGTGATTACGATCCGAGTATTCCAGAGTTTCAGGGGGATCGTGATCAACTGGTTCAAATTGTATTGAATATTGTGAGCAATGCGATTCGTGCTTTAAATGGAACTGGTGTTATTCAATTGCGAACGCGCATTTTGCGGCAGTTTACCATTCAGCAAGTGCGTTATCGTCATGTTTTAAAAGTTGATATTTGTGATAATGGGCCGGGTGTTCCGGAACATTTGCGCGATAAGCTGTTCCTGCCTATGGTTAGTGGACATGCAGAAGGTAGCGGTCTTGGTCTGGCAATTGCACAGTCACTAGTACGCCGCCACAATGGGCTGATCCAGTTTGATTCAGTCCCTGGTTGCACTTGTTTTTCCATCCTGATTCCGCTGGAGAATGGACATGCCACTCGCTGAAAATATTTGGATTGCCGATGATGACCGTTCAATCCGTTGGGTGCTGGAACGCGCTCTACAAAAAGCCGACATTGAAGTCCGCAGTTTCGAGTCGGCGGATCAATTAATTGCAGCATTGCGCAATCAACAACCCGATGCGTTAATGACCGATATTCGTATGCCAGGAACAGATGGTTTGCGTTTATTGGAGCGTATGCAGCGTGAATATCCTGATATTCCCGTGATTATTATGACGGCGCATTCGGATTTAGAAAGTGCAGTTTCCGCTTATCAAGGAGGAGCATTTGAGTATTTACCGAAACCGTTTGATGTAAATGAAGCGGTGGATTTGGTTAGACGCGCCTGCAAAATGCGCCACGAACGCGAAGCGGGTAAAGCTGCTGCTGAACAAGAGTCTAGTTTATTCGGTGGGCGGGAAATCATTGGACACGCGCCTGCTATGCAGGAAGTATTTCGCGCGATTGGGCGTTTATCCAAATCCAGCATTACAGTGCTGATTACGGGGGAATCGGGAACAGGGAAAGAATTGGTAGCTAAAGCGTTACATACGCATAGTCCGCGTGCTAACAAACCGTTTATTGCACTGAATACGGCGGCGATTCCGCGTGAATTGTTGGAGTCAGAATTGTTTGGGCACGAAAAAGGTGCATTCACGGGTGCATACGCACAACGAAAAGGCAGATTCGAGCAGGCTGATGGCGGCACGTTATTTTTGGATGAAATTGGTGACATGCCAGCGGAATTGCAGACCCGTTTGCTGCGTGTTTTAGCAGAAGGTACATTCTATCGTGTCGGTGGGCACACGCCTGTAAAAGTTGATGTGCGCATTATCGCCGCAACGCATCAGAATCTCGAAGAGTTGGTTCACAAAGGTTCGTTCCGTGAGGATTTGTTCCATCGTTTGAATGTGATTCGGATTCATAATCCGCCGCTACGCGAACGTCGCGAAGATATTCCTTCCTTACTTAACCACTTTTTACGTCGTGCGGCGGAAGAGTTGCAAGTGGAAGTCAAAACCCTTTCCCCCAAAGTGACTGAGCATTTGCAAACACTGCCTTGGGCGGGGAATGTACGTCAGTTGGAAAATACTTGCCGTTGGTTGACCGTCATGGCTTCAGGCCGTGAAATCGTGATGGACGACTTGCCCACTGAGTTACTGGATACCGACACGCACAAAATGGAAGTGCCGAGCAGTTGGGAAAAAGCCTTAACCCAGTATGCAGATTTCAAACTCAGTAAGGGCGCGAATAATTTATTGGGCGAGTTAAACCCGATTTTTGAGCGTATTTTATTGCAGTCTGCCTTGAAGAAAACAGGGGGGCGCAAAATCGAAGCCGCTGAGTTATTGGGTTGGGGGCGCAATACCCTAACCCGTAAATTAAAAGAGTTAGGGCTGGAGGATTTATAACACCGCTTATGGCATTGCAGGAGACGTTTGCAGTTGGGTTAATGCGGTATTATCGTTGCCCACATTATCGATGCCAAAGCCGCAAAAACTGCCTGAACATTCCTGCATGTGAACCAGTTTTTCGGTGAGGTAGCGACTTTCAAAGCCTGCGTAACGCAGCGTCAGCGCGTCCAACATGGCAATGTCGATGGTTTCAAATGCCTGACCATCTAGGAGGTTACGGGTGGCGTAGCCGCGTTTGGAGTCCCAAACATTGAAAAACGTGCGGAAACGATCCTGTTTATAAAACTGTTCCTCGGTGAAGTGGGCTGCCACGTCACCGGGGATATGGTCGCCAAAAGCAATTACAATGGTTTGCTCAGGCAATTTTTTTAGTTGTGCCAGTAAGCGTTCATACGCGGCTAGTGACAATTTTAGACGCGCCTCGTAATCCAGTAAGATGGAGCATTGCGTTGGGGATAAACTCGCATCACAACGTTGAGTGTCGTATTGAATGCCTTTTTCATGTGGTGAGTGTTGGCGCATGGTGGCAATGAAGGCAAATACTGGCTTTTCATTGAGTTGCACTTGTTTGACGGCTTCATCAAAGAAAATTTCATCGGGCATTTTGTTCCACTTGCGTTTCGCGCACTCTGGCATAGCTTTACAGTCAATAAAGTCTTGAATGCCCAACTGCTGGTGGAAACGTTGTCCACCATAGAAGCGCCCAGCAATGGGGTAAATGGTTTTGGTGGTGTAACCCTGTTCAGCAAGCTGCCGTGCAATGCGTCCATCTAAATTCCCAGGGGCAAAGAGATTTATCGCTTGCCAACCATTACCATACAGTGGTGGCGCGACTCCGTGTAAGAATGAGATTTCCTGTACCCACGTTGCCCCTCCGGCAGTGTGTACTTTCAGTGGGTAGGCATCCTTAAAGAATTTGCTATTGCTTTTAAAACCTTTAACCAGTTCCATCGGGAAGGTGGATTCTTCCAGAATCACTAGGATGTTTGGTTTTTTATTGGGTGTTTGGGTAAATGTTTCGGCTTGCGTGTCGGCTTTAAAACAGCAGTAGGAATGTTTATGAGGTTGCACAGGTTCACTAAGGTGAGCACGCCAAATACTTTGTACAAAAATGGGGAAGGTGAGTTTGCCTTGCATAGTCCATTGTAAGTCCACTTCAAAGGCAGGCGTGTTAAGTAAGCCAAAGCATAAACCCACGCTGGCAAAACTGGTGGTAATGGGTTTCCATGTCCATTGAGGTTGAGGTCGTTCCCACATTGCGCCCAATACCAATAGTAGCAAGTAACCGATCATGCCAATGGTGGGTAATAAACCCATCTCTAGTAATGTTTCGGCACTTAATGCGGCTACGGCAAGGTCTAAAACCGTGAGTTGTGAACTGAGGAATTGGTATTTAATCCACGCACCGATCCATAAGCCGCTAATGATGGTAGAGGCTAAACCTAATGCAAACCACGGACGGCGGGATAAGGCGAAACTGGCGATGAATAATAATGCCCATGTCAGGCTGATATACAACTTGTTATACACTAATCCCCAAACGCCTGGATTACCTTGGTCAGCAAAGAGTACATACAATGTGCATAAGCTGGCGGGTAAAGCCATAAAAATCGGCGTGTATTGACGTAAGCGTAATAACATGGGCGATCCAATGTGACAATGAGATGAACAGAATAACTACTTTGTCATTAATTTGTAACATTGGTTGCATGAATTAATGTTTATTTTTCCAAAGCTCGGCTAATGGCATGACGCAATGGGCGATGATGGTTTGCTAATGCATTGGCAGGTAATTGTGCTAAATGATCCAAGCCCAATTCCCAGATCATAATTCCCCCCAATCCTTGTTCTCTGGCATAAGTAATTTTAGCTTGAATGGCGCGTTCATCATTGAAATTACAGAAGAAATCTTGATTTGAACCAAGGTTATCCTGACCAAACCAAGCCATTTGTGTTGTGTTATCCCATTGGATTTGCTGGGAAAAAATATCCGATACATTCCACTCAGCGTAACTCAATTTACGGTAGTCAGGTTGTGTAACCCACGCTTGTGCAGGAGCACTAATACCGTCGGTTGTTGTACCTGTTCCACCGTACCAGCAGGCGACATCCAAACTAATCCCTAAGCCGAGTTTGTGGCGTGGAATCCCTGCTGCTAATAGGCGTTGTACCCATAAATCCACCGAGGGGACTTCGTGGCTATAGTTTGGAAAGCGTAATCCGCCATTGTATAACGCGCTGTCAAACCAACTGATCCAGCCCGCATATGGCTGTGCCATGTCATACGCCATGAGGTTGATTTGGTCAAAATAATCCGCCAATGGCGCGACAATGAAACGATCCCGCAATGTAATTGCCGTGGTTAATAGCGGGGAACGGTGCAATTTGGTGTTGTGGCGGGTTTGTAAGGCGCGGTGCAGTTCAATAATGAAGGCAGTGAAATCGGGATTTGCCTGTTTGTCATCGCGGGTAATGGGTTCCATATCAATGTCGATACCGTCATACCCCGTATCGAGTAACTGCAATAAATGTGCAATGAACTGCGGTCGCACCGTGTCCTGTAAGACGGGTTGGAATTGTTCATATGACCCTGTGACAACAATCAGTAACGGTAAGTGTTGCTGATTGGCGGTTTGTTGAGCTGCAAGGCGGTTTTCAGTGCTCAGGCTATTGCGTTCGTTATCTAAACTACCGTCAGCGCGGGGAATAACTGAAACATGCGCTAAATGGGTGAGCATTTGATAATCCGCAGGGGCAAGAAAAGGAATTTCCCGACCATTGTGGCGGTAAGCAGGTAAGTAGCCTGTTACCCAAAAATCCGGTTGGTAAGGTGTGTAATGGCGTATTATCCACCCAGCGGCAACGAGTAGGCTGGTAATAGCGGTTAATATTAACCACAGTCGACGTTTGACAGTCATATCCTTCCCAAGAAGAAAATGCCCCACAACGGGGGCATTTTCCAGAACTCTTACTGCAATCGCAAGGATTACAGGGAGTAGTACATGTCGAACTCAACAGGGTGAGTGGTCATGCGGAAGCGGGTAACTTCTTGCATTTTCAACTCAATGTAAGCGTCGATCATGTCGTTAGTGAATACGCCGCCTGCGGTTAAGAAGTCACGGTCTTTGTCCAGTGCTTCTAAAGCCATGTCCAGAGAGTGGCAAACGCGAGGAATCAGTTTGTCTTCTTCTGGCGGCAGGTCATAGAGGTCTTTGTCAGACGCTTCACCTGGGTGGATTTTGTTTTTGATACCATCCAAGCCTGCCATCATCAGTGCCGCGAATGCTAAGTAAGGGTTAGCAGAAGGGTCTGGGAAGCGCACTTCGATACGGCGACCTTTCGGGCTGCCCACGAATGGGATACGGATAGAAGCGGAACGGTTACGCGCAGAGTATGCCAACATAACAGGGGCTTCAAAGCCTGGAACTAAACGTTTGTAAGAGTTAGTGCCAGGGTTGGTGATGGCGTTCAGGGCTTTGGCGTGTTTGATGATACCGCCGATGTAGTACAGTGCCATTTCAGACAAGCCAGCGTATTCATCACCCGCGAACAGGTTAGTGCCGTCTTTTGCCAATGACATGTGAACGTGCATACCAGAACCATTGTCACCAACGATAGGTTTTGGCATGAAGGTTACGGTTTTGCCGTATTGGTGAGCAACGTTATGGATAACGTATTTTTGACGTTGAACCCAGTCAGCACGCTCAACCATGGTGGAGAATTTTGTGCCGATTTCGTTTTGACCAGCCGTTGCCACTTCATGGTGGTGAACTTCAACCGGAACGCCAACTTCTTCCAGAATGTTACACATGGTGGAACGAATGTCTTGGAAAGAGTCGACAGGTGGAACAGGGAAGTAACCGCCTTTCGTACCTGGACGGTGGCCCATGTTGCCGTCTGGGTAAACTTTCTCGGAGTTCCAGCCTGCTTCGGTAGAGTCGATTTTGACAAAGCAACCGCTCATGTCCGCGCCCCAGCGCACATCGTCAAAAATGAAGAACTCAGGTTCTGGACCAAAGAATGCAGTGTCAGCGATACCTGTGGATTTCAGGTAAGCTTCAGCACGAGCAGCGATAGAACGTGGGTCACGCTCATAACCTTCCATCGTGGCAGGGTCAACGATGCCGCAAGTGATGTTGACGGTAACGTCTTGGAAGAACGGGTCAACGAACGCAGTGGACGGGTCTGGCATCAGGATCATGTCAGATTCGTTGATGCCTTTCCAACCAGCGATGGAAGAACCGTCGAACATTTTACCTTCTGTGAAGGTGTCTTCATCAACCGTGTAAGCTGGAACAGTAACGTGCTGTTCTTTGCCACGAGTGTCAGTAAAACGGAAGTCGACGTATTTCGCGTCATTATCTTTGATCATGTTGAGAACGTCTTGTGCAGACATTATTTGCCTCCTGATGAATGTAGAAATGAGGGGCATGTTTTTGTTAGCCGATGCCGAATGTTACGCAGTGTCATAGAAACTGTAAACAACCGATGTGGCGTTGTTGGGACTTATACAACACAAAACCCCTCCCTATTGCAGGGAGGGGTTGCTACGAACACGACAGCAATGAGCTTATTTAATGAACAACATCTCGCTGTACTTAGGTAATGGCCATACTTCATCAGCGATCAAGGTTTCAAGCTTGTCAGCATGTCCACGCACTTCGGTCATGTAGCCACGCACGGTGTTTGCCAAGAACGTCATGTGTGTTTGAACGTTATCAAAGTCGTGTTTTGCGCGTGCTTCGCTCAATTTTGCAACCGCTACCATCAAGGCATTAGCTTCTTCAGCAATGCTCTGTGCAAGGGATGTTTCTAAGCTGACACCCAATGTTTTTAAGTTTGCCGCTGTTGCTGACAATTGTGATAGGTAAGCAACCGCAGCAGGGTAAATCATGGTGGTTGCCATGTTTACCATCAATTTTGCTTCAACGTCGATGCTGTTGATGTATTGCTCAGCATACACTTCAAAGCGGCTATGTAACTCAACCGGAGTCAGAACGCCAGTGCGCTCGAACAGACCAGCCACTTCAGGGCTTAACAGTTCTGGCAGTGCATCAGCCGTGGTTGGCAGATTTTTCAGGCCACGCTTTTCAACGGCCATTTTGTGCCATTCTGGGGAGTAACCGTTACCACCGAAGACGACATTACCGTGTTGCTCCATGACTGTTTTCAGCACTGCTAATGAGGCAGTTGCTACGTCTTTGCCTTTGTTCAGCTCGGTTTCGAGTTGGTCAGCAACCCAGTTCAAAGAGTCAGCCAACATCGTGTTCATGGCGACTAATGGGCCAGAAACGGATTGCGATGCACCGACAGCGCGGAATTCAAAACGGTTGCCAGTGAAGGCGAATGGTGAGGTACGGTTACGGTCGCCTGGGTCGCGTTCAAAGTTCAGGATTTGTGACAGACCCAAATCCATTTGACCGCCTTTCTCGGTTTTCAGCACTTTACCGTCTTTGATGTCTTGGAAAACTTTTTCCAGTTGGTCGCCCAAATACACGGACAAAATCGCTGGAGGTGCTTCGTTTGCACCCAAACGGTGGTCATTGGAAGCCGATGCGATGACCGCACGCAGCAATGGACCGAACAAATGCACGCCACGGATAACCGCGCCACAGAATACCAGGAAGTGCAGGTTTTCTTCTGGCGTGTGGCCTGGGTCAAGCAAGTTGCCTTGTGTGCTATTACCCACAGACCAGTTCACATGTTTGCCAGAACCGTTCACGCCTGCAAAGGGTTTTTCATGCAACAAGCACAAGAAACCGTGCGCTTTTGCAGTCAATTTCATGACGGTCATCAGCAATTGTTGGTGGTCGGCGGCGACGTTGGCGGATTCAAAGTAAGGTGCAACTTCAAACTGACCAGGCGCAACTTCATTGTGGTGGGTTTTGGCTGGAATGCCTAAGCGGTACAGTTTGTCTTCCAAATCTTGCATGAAAACTTGCACGCGTTCTGGAATCGCACCGAAGTAATGGTCGTCGAATTGCTGACCTTTTGCTGGAGCAGCACCAAACAAAGTACGACCCGCCAGCAATAAATCAGGACGTGCAGCGGCGAACGCTTCGTCGATCAAGAAGTATTCTTGTTCAGCACCACAGCTTGAGTTCAGCGTTGCAACGTCAGTTTCACCCATCAGTTTCAATACGCGTTGTGCAGCGCTGTTCATTGCAGCGTTGGAACGCAGTAATGGGATTTTTTTGTCGAGCGCTTCACCTGTCCAAGACAAGAACACGCTAGGAATCATCAGCGTTGCACCGTTGTCGGTGTGCATGATGTAAGCAGGGCTGGTTGGGTCCCACGCTGTGTAACCACGCGCGGAGTTAGTGGCACGGAGGCTACCGTTGGGGAAAGATGAGCCATCTGGTTCACCTTTGATCAGCAAGCTACCGCTAAAATCGGTAATGGCATTGCCTTCAGGGCTGGTAATGATGAAACCATCGTGCTTTTCAGCCGTGGCATTGGTCATAGGGTAGAAAATGTGCGAGAAGAACTTTGCACCTTTCGACATTGCCCATTCTTTCATCGCAGCAGCAACGACATCAGCCGTAGCAGGGTCAAGCGGAGCACCTGTCTGGAAGGTTTTCTTCATCGCTTTGAATGCATTTTTGGATAATGCTTCTTCCATCGCAGCCAAATTGAAAACATCGGTTGACCAGATTTTGTTCAAAGGCTCAGTTTTACCAACTGCCTTGGGCGCACGTTTGCCGATGGTTTGGATCGCTTGGGAACGCGCTTGGTTGCTGCTCATTATCATAAACCTCATCATCTTCAGTAAGTCAGAAAGCCCCTGCTTGCTGTCATAGCTCGCAGTCAGATGGTAGGTTTTACTGCAATTTGTATGCCATGCGACAAAATTACCGCCAAAGTTTAAGATTGGCGGTAGATAACGACATTATGAAATTCCCAAGAAAAGAAAAAGCATTTTAATGGTGCTTTAATGAGGTTTAATCACCAATTTGGTGCATAAAGCAAACCGATTGAATGCTATTAATATGCAGGCAAGCTTGCTGAAAATCGTTCAATGCCGTGGGTGTTGGCTCACCATCTAAAATGAGATCAAGGCCTATCTTTCCGTCAATATAATGCAAAGTAACACTGCGAATATGTCCCCAAAGGGCTTTTGTTTGGGGGTCGCTGGCAAGAAGGGTCATCAGATCAGCTCGTGAGGGTAAACTTTTACACAAGTGAACGGTTTCATCGTCTTCGGGGTCAATGTGTACCACGACATCGCTAATGCTAGGGAACTGTTTGCGCAAACGGTACATCACCGTTTCGGCAATGTGATGCCCTTCGGAAACACTGATTTTTGCGTCAACCTGAATGTGAACGTCCGCCAGTACCCGTCCACCCATACGGCGAGTGCGTAGTAAATGAACATTTTCCACACCATTAATCCGTTGAATAAAATCACGAATTTCTTGTACCTCTTGCGTGTCGAGACCTGTGTCCACTAACTCACTGGTGCTCTCCAGAATCAGTTGTGCCGCCATGTAAAAAATCATTACCGCGACCATAATTGCTGCTACCGCATCCAGCCACGGGTAGTCAAATTGTGCGCCAGCAATCGCCAATAGCACTAATACCGACGAAATCGCATCCGAGCGATGATGCCATGCACTAGCTTTGAGCATCGGCGAATGAATGCGTTTCGCAACGTGCACGGTGTAGTGATACAGTGTTTCTTTACCAACAATTGCCAGTCCTGCGAATGCCATTGCCAATGGGTTGGGGGGAATTAATGGTGCATCGCCGTTCAAACGTCCCCATGCTTGCATAAAAATCACCACGGCCACACCACCCAATAACAAACCCAACACCACTGTGGCCAAGGTTTCAATACGCCCGTGTCCGTAAGGGTGGTCTGCATCTGCGTCCTTATTCGCGTGATGTGCGGCGAATAACACCACCATGTCTCCCGCTAAATCCGACAGTGTGTGCATGGCATCGGCGACCAAAGCTTGGGAATGCGTAACAATCCCACCAATAATCTGGGCGATGGTGAGAAAAATGTTCACCGTCATACCCACTAACGCAACTTTGCGTGTGGCTTGATGACGGCCATCGTTAGCGGACAATTCGTCGAGTGGTGAGTGATGTTGTGACATAAATTGAGCCTGTTGGGGAAAACAGGCGCGTAGCTTAGCACAGCTTTGTTACGCATCGGATGCTTGCCCCTGAAGTTACACGGGAAGTAAAGGGTGAAGGGCAGGTTTACCCTTACTTTGTGACGAAAACAGCCGAAAATAACCCTTACTTTGTGCTAAAATCGCCGAGAAATAACCCTTACTCTGGGATTTATTATGTTCAAGCGATTGTTATTAAATGATTTGAATCAATGGCTACACAAGCCAAATCGCAAGCCACTCATCTTACGCGGCGCACGACAAGTCGGTAAAACCACGCTTGTCTCATTATTTGCCCAACAGTTCACGCAATTCATTGCGCTCAACCTCGAACGACAGGAAGAACGCGCTTTATTTGAGCAAAATTACACTATTCATGAACTGCTCGAAGCGATTTTTTTCCTCAAAGGTAAAGATCGCCAACAAGCCAATACACTATTGTTTATTGACGAAATTCAAAATTCATCGGCAGCCGTGGCAATGTTGCGTTATTGCTATGAAAACTTTCCTGAATTACCGGTCATTGCGGCGGGTTCATTACTCGAAAGCTTGCTGGATCGGCACATTAGTTTTCCCGTCGGGCGAGTGGAATATTTGCGAGTGCATCCACTGACTTTTGAAGAATTTCTTTTAGCCATGGGCGAAGAACAAGCCGCTAATAGACTGAATCAAATTCCACTCCCCGTGTTTGCACACGATAAATTACTCAAACTCTTTCACCGTTACGCTTTAATTGGCGGAATGCCTGAAATCGTGCAGCAATACGCAACCCATCAAGACCTAACTCAATTACGTCCATTATACGATAATCTCATTACCGCCTATTTGGATGATGTGGAAAAATATTCCCCGCGTGAATCACAAACACCCGTCATTCGTCATGTCATTCAAAGTGCCTTTCGTGAAGCGGGTAATCGCATTACCTTAGCAGGCTTCGGGCAATCCAATTACGGTTCAAAAGATGTTAGCGAAGCCATTCAAGTATTAGAAAAAGCTTTATTACTGCAACGCTGTTATCCCGTTACTGATACACAATTGCCACTAATACCGAATTTAAAAAAGTCCCCCAAGTTGCAATTATTAGATACAGGATTAGTAAACTATTTCTCTGGACTGCAAGCCAATGTGTTTGGTACAAAAGATTTAAATAGCCTTTATGGTGGGCTTATTATCGAACACCTTGTTGGGCAGGCAATACTTGCCACACAAAGCTCCATGCTATTCCAACTGCATTTTTGGGTACGCGAAAAAAACCAAGCCAATGCCGAAGTGGATTTTGTTCTACCGCACGGCAATAAAGTCATTCCCATTGAAGTTAAATCCGGTGCAACGGGGCGATTACGCTCACTATTTCAATTCATGGACACAACCGAACACGGCTTCGCTATACGCCTATACGCAGGAAAATTAACACAAGAAGACGCAGTAACACTAACTGGTAAGCCATTTAAACTGCTCAACCTACCGTATTACCTCAGCGGAAAATTAGAAGGGTATTTAGCATGGCTGCTTGCAGAAAAGCAAATAGAAGAAGACTAGAAAATCAAGAGCCTCGACATCATGTGTGACGGGCGCGGCGGGGAGTTTTGTTGATTCATCAATTTTATGTTGGGTTTGATTGCCACGAAATATCAATAGTCCGATGCTGGCGGACGCAATCACGCAAATAAAGGTTAATCAAGCTTTGATAAGGAACACCCGCCTCTTCAGCCATGTTTTTGAAATAGTCTACAACATCCTCACCTAAACGTATTGTGACTGATTTTTTAATTTTGAAGCATACGGATTTTTACGGGATTTCATTTGGGAAAGGTCATATTCTTTTTTCATAATGCGCTATAAAAAACAGACTTAGCTTCTTCAAAGGAAATGCCATGCTTCTTTAGATTTACTGCTGCTTTTTTAGAATCCCACTCGAACTGTATCATGGTTACATTGTATGTACATGATACAGCTTGTCAAGTTGGAAAAATTTGTATGGTAAACTTTTCCGAAAACCAGTATAAAATCGTTTTAAATCAGTTATCTAGTGAATCAGCGGTTTGGTTCAACGTCTCGGTTGACGGGTGCGGTGGGGAGTTTGTGGGCGAAGTCGCGGGCTGTCACGCCGTCCGTCGTCGACATAATTGTTAGACTTTTAATGAATTCTAATTTTTATGAGGTTGAGATGGGTTTATGAAGGTCTTTCCAAGGCCAATCGACTTCTAATTTTCTTGTTTTTATATTAGGTCGAACACGACCAACTTTTATGTCTTCTCCTCTGACACGCAATTTGTTAACCACATCAATTATTGGAGTATATACTTCACTGCCTGCTCTCCAACCAATTAAAACTTGAGTCATGGCTCCTCGCAAATTGACCAACATACCGCCCTTATTATTCTTCATCTCTAAGCCTGACAATGCAGCTCTCCACTCAGCCTCATATTCCCATGGCTTAGCTTTGGAAAAAATACGTTCTTCGATATTATCTTTTTCAGAAGGCAGCACATCTTTATATTCAACTTTTTTGAATAATGGGGGAATCTTTCTACCAATAATAGGCAAATTTTGGTGTTCATATAGTCTCTCATTTATTATTTTTGGATCATAAACAAGGCAAACCCCAGCACCATTAGATGTATAATGTGCCCACATTGGACCTGAGTCCCAATTATTTGTAAAACAAGCAATCATCCATTTTTGATTGCCGCTTATGCGTGTTGGGAAAGCCTTAGTCCCATTTTCTCCTTCCAATACCCCAGTGACTATTCTTATCTCATCTATCTCGACTTCTTGAAGATCAGCGATTCCATCAAATGGATCATTTAGTGTTTCTGCTGTGGCAAACCAATGAACGCAACTAATTTCTTGTATAACACGCCCGAGATTAGATAATGATCTGTAACGATATAGTCTTTCAGGAAAATCAACTTTAGATTCTTTTTCCATTAATGAAAAATTCCGTGCTGGTGATATATTGAATGTCTAACGTCATGCATGACGGGCGCGGCGGGGAGTAGAAAGTAAGAATTGCGGGCTGTCACCGCGTCCGTCGTCGACATAATTGTTAGCGATTTAATCAAGTTCTTCAGGTTTTGAGAGCAATAACACATCACTTTTATCAAGATATATTAAAATTTCATCCCCAAATTGTATCTTGATACCAAGCTCTTTATATTTTTCCAATAACTCAAGTGCTGCGCCTGCCTGTTCAATTTTTGCCTTATTTTCATTTATTTTTGTTTGAGACTCCAATTGCTTAATTTCGGCTTCAATTTTTTTAGTTTCAGCATCAATTCTAAGATTTTCTGCCTTCTTCTTTTTCCATTCTGGAATAAAGAAAATAGTTTTTTCAATTAATTCTGCCCATGACTTTAAATCAAGAGATATAAAGCTGGTAAATGATCCTTTTTTTGTCTGGATTAGAGATATATTTTTTGACCCAGTAATTTCTTTGATTAGTGATATAAAATCAGAAGTAAATCTTAGTTCTTGTTCTATATTATGATTATCAAAACCTATAGTTATGCCAATTATTTTTTTTGTTTCGGCTATTTTAACTATTGATTTATTTATAAGGCTGGTTGCTTTTGCTGTAACTGAGTTTTTTAGTTTATCAGGAAAAATATTTTCATTGTCTTTTGAATATTTTAAAAAACTTATTTCTGTTAATTCAATCGGAGTGGTTTGTTCTTTGGTTATGCCGATAATTGGTTTATTTTGTCCTAATGCCACACCTATTTCAAAAGTAACATAAGTGCTACGACCATTAATAACAGCTACAACAATATCTGATTCTCTTATTGCTTTTATTATTTTTTCTTGAATAGAGTCACCCCACTCAATGTATTTAAACTCTACCCAAACATCTAAATCTAGTTCATAAAGAACTGGCATTATTTTTTCTTTGACGAACTCTATATCTACATGAGCATAACTGAGAAAGCATTTTATTTTTTTGGGCATGGATTGTTCCTTTTATCGCTAACGTCCGAATTGACGGGCGCGGCAGGGAGTAAATTGGGCGAGGTTGTAGGCTGTCACCGCGTCCGTCGTCGAGTAAATCGTTATATTTTTAGTATGATTCAATAAGTCTTTTATAAGATGAGTCTTTACCTAAGTTAGGAATTTGTGCGTCAGTTGATCCGACAATCTTTTGTAATGCCTGAAGTGAAATTTGATTTGTAGTTCGCCCCATAAAATAAGCGGCAAGATTTTTGAAATTTGGAGTGCAAGAACGTAATGCTAATCGTGAGGATATTTCTCTATCCAACAATAGTTTAACAAACTCTTTAATTTCACTTTCTCCGAATTTTTCGATTAGTGAA
Source organism: uncultured Thiothrix sp. (assembly GCA_964617055.1). GTDB lineage: Bacteria > Pseudomonadota > Gammaproteobacteria > Thiotrichales > Thiotrichaceae > Thiothrix. Next base: position 623 of record CAZTUZ010000035.1, on the reverse strand, counting down.
TTGTAATAAGGCTCTGCTGAACCAGAAACGCCATAACCATTCCCAATCTTAACCATTATGACTGTCTTGACATATGCAATGCGAACAGAATCTGGTATTTGACCAGTTGATGATACATAGGAGGCTAGTGCTCTTGCATGGGCAGGTTCATTATAAAAGTTATTGAACGCATTATGGGTATTGTATAAGTTTGTAATTCTTTCAGATATTTCAAGGGCAAGTGTATCTCTAGGTAAAAATGGCAAGCCATTTACTACTGTTAAAAATTCATTAGCAGCGTTTTTACGATTTACTTCACCATTTGTGGCAAAGCTTGCATAACGAAAACCACACTCATATTTAGCATCGTCTGGTGCTAAACTCCAACATTTCTGCGCAACGAGTTTTATATTTGATTTTGTTTGAACCGATGTGTTTTCTGTGGTATACATCCCGAATAAAGTTCGCAGTAATGATTTTACTATATCAGATGGTAGGTATTCAATGCCAACATTTATATGCTGTGCGTCGCTAGAGGTAAGACTACTATTGCGAATATTATTTAAAAACCTTTTAACCTCAATTGCTGGTCCTTCTGGGTCTTTCGCAATCACTTCTTTAATACATGTCTCAAGCCATGAAAC
>CAZTUZ010000034.1:0-18222 GCA_964617055.1 uncultured Thiothrix sp. | reverse complement strand
GTTATTAAAAAATAGGTCATATCTACTTGATGATATTTATGATCCTGCTCATCAATGTTGGCTTGGTAGTGAAAAAAACACAGGTGATTTAATTTTACTTACTTGTCCACATACGATTCCAGATAAGAAGATATTATTAGATTGGATTGATTATGCGAAGAAAGTTTCTGAAACGAAACAATACCCTTCATATAAAATTATTGTCGCCTTAAAAGGCAATGATAACATAACGAATCATCTTAGCGATCAGATAACCTATACTTGTGAGAATGAGCTGTTAAGTCAGTTAATCGACTTTACAGATTATTTTAATGATATTCGTTATCGTGTAGAAAAAGTAAAACTTCCCGAAAGTGATCTCGTATTAAAGGATACTTACTCACCATCATATTACAAAGAAAGTAAGCAAAAAGAAACAGCAAATCAAACAGTAGAAGATTATATCCAAGAATGGCTTAAAAAACATACAGAAAAGCAATTGGCGATTTTGGGTGAGTATGGTCAGGGGAAAAGCACTGTTTCACTTTTATTAAGTTATCACCTTATTCAGCAATACAATATGGGTAAAAGTGACAGAATTCCAATTCTGATTGAGTTACGTGGTAAAACACTACGTACATTAACACCTGAAGAGCTATTGGCAGGATGGGCATATCAATATGGTGTTGATGTTAAGGCTTTGCTTCATTGGCATATGGCGGGTAAATTACTGTTAATTTTTGAGGGTTTTGACGAAATTGATTTAAGTGGTGACACTGAAGCACGTATTAATCATTTTAACACTATCTGGAAATTTAACTACGAAAATGCAAAATTAATTATTACCGGACGACCTAACTTTTTCTTAGATAGTTCAGAGCTTACACGTGCATTAGGCAAAGAAGACGAAACTAATACTCTTTATCTTCAACCCTTCAATATACAACAAATAGCGGATAGCTTACGCAGCACAAACCCTCAAGTTAAAAAAGAAATTATTGATTTTTCAGAAAAAGATGCGGGATTTTTAGAGGTTGCCTCTCGCCCGTCGTTACTTTATCTGATTTCGATTTTATGGACACAAGAACAACTGTATAAATATAAAGAACTCAACTCTGCTATCGTTATTGATTTATTTATTAAACAAACATTAAAACGACAACAAGATAAACACGATGATCGTCCATTCATGATTTTAAATAGTGCAGAACGCTACTACTTCATGATGGGTGTTGCTGTTTATATGGCAACAAAAGAACTACCCAACCAAATAGACAAAGGTGAGTTACAAGAATCTATCAAGAAACTTATTGATGCTATTCCTGAAAATATTTCGCGTAGCATTAGTTCAATGAGTGGTGAATCTTCATTGCCATTACGCAGTCCAGAACGTTTTGACTGGAATAATCGTAAAAATGAAATCATTGAAAAAATTGGTACAGATGTTAGAGCTTGTGGCTTACTAATCACGGATCTCAGCAAGGATGGGGCATTTAAATTTGCCCATAAATCATATATGGAACTATTACAGGCAAAGTTCGTTGAGCAGCTCTTTTCATCCCAAAATACAATGTCAAGCTCAATAAAAAATACCTTTAATATTTCTATAGAAAGAGTGTTATCACAACCAGAAGCGATGCAATTTTTCGTTGAACTTCTAAAGGATAGGATTTCTAAAGACCAAATGCAAAAAAACGTTCATGAAGCTGTATGGGATATTTTCTTTGATAAAGGTAAAAACCAAATTTTTCAGTTGGAAAAAAACATTATCAAAGCGTACTCTCTGCTAGCTATACATGGCAATAAACTAAGAGGAAAAATAACTAAAATCTTTTTATTTCTTATTTTTATTAATGCATTATTATTACATGGATCAAGTAATGAAATTCTGTTTTGTGTACTCATATCTATAGTGGAACTCATACCAGTTTTAATGATTACCGTCATAATAAAAAATGAACTAGCAATAAAAAACAAAGATAATAATAGGGAAATTAAAAATTTCGCTGGTGGTTTTCTTATGTTATCTTCACTAACTTCATTAGCAAGTTCGGGAGTTGGTTATATTTTGAAAGAATTTAAAATTAATTATGAAAGTAGCATTAATTTATTGAATAACTCAAAAGATATTGGCTTAGGGTTATTCCACTTTTACAGTATGTTTTTCATTTTGATCCTATTAATGATTGTGTTTTTAACTTCAAAAAGGACAATAACAATTTCATATTTATGGTTTGTTGTTTGTAAGATGTTAAAGGTTACTGATAGTGATGTTGAAAAGCATATTGGAAGTAATATGTTTATGATCTATGAGAAACACTATCTAAAACAACATGAATAAAAAAAGGCGAGTTTCCTCGCCTTTTCCTTCACCTAAACTATTTCAGTTTAGTGTTTTTTCTTCGGGGCAATTAAGTCGGTAATCGAGCCTTCAAACATTTCGGCTGCCATTGCGACGGTTTCGGAAAGCGTCGGGTGCGGATGCACGGTTAAGCCGATGTCGGCGGCACTCGCGCCCATTTCGATAGCCAGCGCGACTTCGGCGATCAAGTCGCCTGCGTTCGTGCCGACGATACCTGCGCCAATCACGCGCTCGGTGGTTTCATCGAAAATGAGTTTGGTCATGCCTTCGTCACGCCCTAATGACAGGGCGCGTCCGCTGGCTGCCCACGGGAATACGCCTTTGCCGACTTTCATGCCTTTGGCTTTGGCTTCTTCTTCGGTCACGCCTACCCACGCAATTTCGGGGTCGGTGTAAGCGACGGATGGAATCACCCGTGCATCGAAGTGGCTTGCCATGCCTGCGGCGGCTTCGGCGGCGGTTTTGCCTTCGTGAACCGCTTTGTGGGCGAGCATCGGTTGCCCAATAATGTCACCGATGGCGAAAATGTGCGGCTGGGTGGTACGCATTTGCGTGTCGACCACTTGCACAAAGCCGCGTTCGTCCACCGCGACACCCGCTTTTTCCGCGCCAATGCGTTTGCCATTCGGGGTGCGTCCGACCGCGACTAACACGCGGTCATACAGTTGCGGTTCGGCAGGGGCTTGCTTGCCTTCAAACGTGACTTTCATCCCCGCAGCGGTGGCTTCGACTTTGGTGACACGGGTTTCTAACCAGATGTTTTCATAACGCTTTTTAATGCGGTTGAAGTACGGTTTCACCACGTCTTTGTCAGCACCCGCGATAATGTTGGGCAGCATTTCGACCACAGTGATTTTTGAACCCAAGGCGGCGTACACGGTTGCCATTTCCAGCCCGATAATGCCGCCGCCAATCACTAGCATGTGTTGCGGAACGCTCGCCAGCGCGAGTGCGCCCGTGGAGTCGATCACACGCGGGTCGTCTGGAATAAAAGGCAGTTTGACCGCTTCTGAACCCGCCGCAATCACGGCTTTTTCAAAGCGCACCACGGTTTTCTTGCCGTCGTTGCCGATGACTTCGACGTGATGCGGGTCTAAGAAAGTGCCCACGCCGTTGACGATTTGCACTTTGCGTTGTTTGGCAAGACCGGATAAACCGCCTGTTAAACGGTTCACGACTTTTTCTTTCCAGCCGCGTAATTTGTCGATGTCGATTTTCGGCGGAGCAAATTCAATGCCGTATTCGGCGACTTCGTGCGCTTCGTCCATGACTTTTGCCGCGTGCAGCAGTGCTTTAGACGGAATACAGCCGACGTTTAGACACACGCCGCCCAGCGTACTCCAGCGTTCCACCAATACGGTTTGCATGCCTAAATCCGCCGCACGGAACGCAGCGGTGTAACCGCCAGGACCTGCACCGAGTACCAGCATTTGGCAGGTAATGTCCGCACCACCTGCGTGATTCGCGGCATTCGGTGCAGCGACAGGAGCAGCAGTAGAAGCAGGCGCGGCAGCCGGAGTGCCTGTGGATACCGCGTCTGCCACTTCCATGAGGCAGATGAGGGTGCCTTCGGAAGCCTTGTCGCCGGATGCAATGTTCAGCGTTTTAATCGTGCCAGCAACGGGGGAGGGAATGTCCATCGCGGCTTTGTCGGATTCGAGCGTGATTAAAGCATCTTCAGCGGCAACGGTGTCGCCGACCTTGACTAAGACATCAATGACATCGACGTTGGAAAAATTGCCAATATCTGGCACTTTGATTTCAATAACTTGGCTCATGATTCAACTCCCCGCTTACAGGATCAGGTTACGCACATCGGACAACACAAACGCGATATGGCTGACGAAACGCGCCGCATACGCGCCGTCAATCACGCGATGGTCGTAAGACACCGCCAGCGGTTGAATCAGGCGGTCGACGATTTCGCCATTCACACGTTTGAGGCGATCTTGCGCACGGGTTAAGCCCAAGATACCGACTTCAGGCGCATTGACAATCGGGGTGAAGTTCGTGCCGCCAATCCCGCCGAGGCTGGAAATGGTGAAGCAACCGCCTTGCATGTCCGCCGCTTTCAGCTTGCCATCACGGGCTTTTTTCGATACTTCGCCCAATTCACGCGCCAATTCAAACAAGCCTTTGCGATCCACGTCTTTAATGACAGGCACGACCAAGCCATCCGGCGTGTCGACGGCAATGCCAATGTTGTAGAACTTGCGTTGGATGAGGTTTTCGCCATCGTCCGCCAGTGCGGCGTTGAATTTCGGGTATTCTTTCAATGCGGCAACCACGGCTTTCATCATGAATACCAGCGGCGTGAAATTGAAACCCAGCGATTTGGCTTTATCTTTCAGGCTATTGCGGTAGGCTTCGAGTTCGGTAATGTCCGCTTCGTCGAAGTGCGTGACTTGCGGCACGTTCAGCCATGCGCGGTGTAAATGTTTGGCGGACAATTTGCCAATGCGCGACATCGGCACGATGTCCACGTCGCCGAATTTGCGCCAATCCGGTTGCGTAATCAATGGAATACCCATTTCGCCGCCTGCTGGTGCGGGTTTTGCAGCGGGTGCAGGCGCAGCCGCCACAGGCGCACTCACCTGAGCTGGCGCGACCACCGCAGAACCACCTTTACCGACGTTACGCACGTCGGCTTCGGTAATGCGTCCGCTTTTGCCAGAACCCGCGACGGTTGCCAAATCAATGCCCAACTCGCGGGCAATGCGCCGCACCGATGGGCTAGCATGAGCACGGCGGAAACTGTCCGCATCAATACTCACGCTGCTTGCGGTAGAAGCGGATGCAGCAGGGGCAGCGGCAGCCGGAATTGCCGCTGCTGCTGGCGACGCGCTCAAATTGCCAGCCCCTGCCACTTCCAACACCAGAATCAAACTGCCTTCGGAGACTTTATCGCCGACGGCAATTTTCAATTGTTTCACCACGCCCGCTTTCGGGGAGGGGATTTCCATCGCGGCTTTGTCCGATTCGAGCGTAATCAACGAAGTTTCCGCTTCGATCACATCGCCTTCGCGCACTAGCACTTCAATCACATCCACGTTTTTGAAATTGCCAATGTCCGGCACGCAGATTTCTTCCAAACCTGTCGGGGTGGCAACGGTTACGGGTACGGAAGCCGCCGCGCCGCCGGAAACTTTGGGTTGCGCATTGGCAGAAGCGACATTAACGCTGGCTTCGCCTGCATCGGCGAGCAGCAAAATCACTGAACCTTCGGAGACTTTATCGCCGACTGCCACTTTAATTTCCTGCACCACACCGCCGCGTGAAGCAGGAATATCCATCGACGCTTTGTCGGATTCCAGCGTAATCAGTGCATCATCAATGGCGACCGTATCGCCAACTTTCACTAAAATATCAATCACATCGACATCGGAGAAGTTGCCAATGTCGGGAACACGAATTTCAATACTCATAAGGGCAACTCCCGATCAAGCATACAAAGGATTGGGTTTTTCAGGGTCAATACCGTATTTCGCCATGGCATCCAGCACCGTTTGATAAGTGATTTTATCGGCGGATTTGCTGTCTTTTTGCTCGTCGGCTAAGGCTTTCAGCGCGGCGATAGTGACGTAATAACGGTCAACCTCGAAATGTGCACGCAACGCATTGCGGCTGTCGGAACGCCCGAAACCGTCCGTACCCAACACATGGAAACGTTGTGGAATGTAAGCACGCACCTGTTCCGCAAAGTTACGGATGTAATCGGTGGAAGCGATCACGGGCCCTTGTTGATTTTCCAAACATTCGGTAATCCACGGTTTGCGTGGTGCTTGATCAGGATGCAATAAATTCCAACGTTCGCACGCCGCCCCGTCACGCGCCAATTCATTCAAGCTCGGTGTTGCCCAAATGTCTGCCGCCACGTTCCAATCCGCTTGCAGTAAATCCGCCGCCGCAATCACTTCGCGCAAGATCGAGCCGCAACCCATTAATTGCACGCGGTTTGCGTTGCTGCCTTCGGCTTTGCGGAAAGCGTACATGCCTTTGATAATGCCTGCTTCCGCGCCTTCCGGCATGGCTGGCATCGAGTAATTTTCATTCAAGGTGGTGATGTAATAGAACACATTTTCGCCATCTTGATACATGCGTTTCATGCCATCGTGGGCAATCACCGCCACTTCATACGCAAAGGTTGGGTCATACGATTTGCAGTTCGGAATAAAGCCTGCAAACAATTGGCTGTGACCGTCTTGGTGTTGCAAGCCTTCGCCGTTCAGCGTGGTACGACCGGATGTCCCGCCGACCAAGAAGCCGCGTGCTAACATATCACCCGCTGCCCATGCCAAATCGCCAATGCGTTGGAAACCAAACATCGAGTAGAAAATGTAAAACGGAATCATCATCTTATGGTTATTCGCATAAGACGTGGAAGCCGCGATCCACGAAGACATTGCGCCGTCTTCGTTAATGCCTTCTTCCAACAACTGACCTTTGCTGGATTCTTTGTAAGGCATGATGTCGCTGGCATCTTCCGGCTCGTATTTCTGCCCTTCAGGGGAATAAATACCCACCTGACGGAACATGCCTTCCATCCCGAAAGTACGCGCTTCATCCGGCACAATCGGCACTAAACGTGGGCCTAATTCCTTGTGACGCGCAATCGCTACCATGATGCGTACCATTGCCATCGTGGTGGACATGGAGCGCTCACCTGTGTCTTTCAACAGTGCTTCAAAAATCGACAAGTCAGGAATGTTCAGCGTCTCGAAGTTGTGTGGACGGTTGGGTAAATAACCACCCAGAGCTTTGCGGCGTTCGTGCAAATACTGCATTTCTGGCGAATCTGCCGCAGGCTTATAAAATTCTGCGCCTTCAACTTGTTGTTCTGTAACCGGAATATTAAAGCGGTCACGCAGTTTCAATAATTGGTCGGAACTCAGCTTTTTCTGTTGGTGGCTGATGTTCATGCCTTCGCCCGCTTCGCCCATGCCGTAACCTTTGACGGTGTGCATGAGAATCACGGTGGGGCGACCCACGCTATTCACCGCATTGTGGTAAGCCGCGTAGACTTTTTCTTGGTCGTGACCACCGCGAATCAAATCGTAATAGATTTGGTCGTCGGTCATGTCGGCAACCATCGCTTTCAGCTCAGGGTATTTGCCAAAGAAGCGTTCACGAATGTACGCGCCACCTTTGTTTTTGAAGTTTTGGTATTCGCCGTCGATGCATTCCATCATTAACTTGCGCAGTAACTGACCGTATTTTGGATCAGCCAGCAAACGATCCCAGCCTGAACCCCACAACACTTTGATTACGTTCCAGCCTGCGCCACGGAAGTTGCCTTCCAATTCCTGCACGATTTTGCTGTTGCCGCGTACTGGACCATCCAAACGTTGCAAATTACAGTTGACCACGAACACCAGATTGTCGAGTTTCTCACGCGAAGCCAGTGCAATCGCCCCTTGGGATTGCGGTTCGTCCATTTCACCGTCGCCCAAGAATGCCCAAACCTTGCGACCTTCCGCATGATTTTCAGCTTTTTTCGCCAAGCCTCTGTTTTCTAAATATTTTAAAAAACGCGCTTGGTAAATTGCCATGATTGGGCCTAAACCCATCGACACGGTGGAGAACTGCCAGAAGTTAGGCATTAAATACGGGTGCGGATAAGACGAAATGCCTTTGCCGCCTGCTTCAATACGGAAATTTTCTAATTGTTCTTCGCTAATCCGCCCTTCCAAAAAGGCGCGAGCGTAAGTTCCTGGTGCAGTATGTCCTTGAATAAACAGCATATCGCTGCCATTCGGGTGATCGTGACCTTTCCAGAAATGGTTGTAACCCACTTCGTACATGATTGCAGAGGATTGGAACGACGCAATGTGACCACCGGGCGAGGCGGGTTTGCGGTTAGCGCGTACCACCATTGCCGTGGCATTCCAGCGTAAAGCGCGTAATAAGTGACGTTCGAGTTCTAAATTGCCTGGATAAACAGGCTGTTGCGTAACGGGAATGGTATTGACGTAAGGCGTGTGCATGTCGGGTGGCTCAATGCCCGACTCGTAGGCTTTTTCGAGGGTTTTCTGTAACAGGTACTGAGCGCGTTCAACGCCCGCCCGTTCTACCACCACATCAATGGCTTCTTGCCACTCGCTGGTTTCTTGTGGATCAAAATCGTGATAATCCATACTCATAACGAGTCCTCATCTAGCGGTTTTAGCGTTCAAACATTTGTTCATTATTTTTTGTGTGGTGTGGATGGGTATAGCAGCAGTATCCCCTGCCGTTTTTATGGCTTTGCCTGACCTTGTGTGCATCAGTTTGTGTAACTCTCCCATCTGGGAGCGGATGCTACTATAGAAATTATAAGAAAAGCTAGGAAGAAATCGCGAAAAAATTCAATAGTGCATATTGAAAAATAAATAGCTTATTTTTCATTGCATTGAGTTCGATAAATCAAAATAAATAACGCTAGGGTAAACGATAGGTTTGTAGAGAAGATGTGAAATCCACTATCAACGCCCAATAATTAGACTAAAAAATAAACAATTATAAGGCGTTAATGTGTATAAATCATACAATCACAAGCCAGCCAAACCATGACTTAATAAAACTGAAACAAAAAATTTAATTGTTTATTTTTCATGTTGATACAATTGATATAACGCTTTCGTCAAGAAGGCTTGTCTCGAAACTTGAAAACATTACTGCAAATCAGCAAAAGTACGGTTGTGATACTCCGGCATATGGCTTTTTCCGACACAAAACGCTGGTTTGAGTTATTGCCAACGGCGAGTATCGGCATAAGGGTGGGTTGCGGGGTGGATAGTGGGGTTTTGCCTCGATATGCTAGAATGGCGCGAAATACTCTTCTCATACAGGCTAATAGATGACCGAACGCATTGCCAGCGTGGAACGCAACACGCTCGAAACCCAAATCCGTGTCACCATTAATCTCGACGGCACGGGTAAATCCCGCTTTGATACGGGAGTCCCGTTCCTCGAACACATGCTGGATCAAGTCGCACGCCACGGCATGATCGACCTAGACATTAGCTGCCAAGGCGACCGCCACATTGACGATCACCACACGGTGGAAGACATAGGCATTGCGTTAGGGCAAGCTTTCAGCAAAGCCATTGGTGATAAAAAAGGCATTCGCCGTTATGGGCACGCTTATGTGCCGCTGGATGAAGCATTATCGCGCGTGGTGGTGGATTTTTCTGGTCGTCCAGGGCTGGATCACACCGTTGATTATCGCCGTTCACACATTGGCACGTTTGATACCGACTTGTTCTACGAATTTTTCCAAGGTTTCGTCAATCACGCGCTGGTGTCATTGCACATTGACAATCTCAAAGGGCGTAATGCACACCACATTGCCGAAACCGTATTCAAGGCTTTGGGACGTGCCTTACGCATGGCGGTGGAGTTCGACCCGCGCATGGCGGGTGTGATGCCCTCCACCAAGGGGTGTTTGTAATGCAAACCATCGCGATTATTGATTACAACATGGGCAATCTGCACTCGGTGGAACGTGCAGTGGTACACGTTGCCAATGGTGCAAATGTCGTGGTGACGGCTGACCCTGAAGTGATTTTGCACGCTGACCGCGTGGTATTTCCAGGGCAAGGTGCAGCCCGCGACTGTATGCGCGAACTCGAAACCCGTGGCATGGCGGAAGTGGTGCGCGAAGCCATGCAAACCAAACCGTTTTTGGGCATTTGCATGGGGATGCAGGTGTTAATGCAGCATTCCGAAGAAAACGGCGGCATCGAATGCCTTGGTTTGTACGACGGCAATGTGCGTTATTTCGGTACAGCACATCAGCAAGTTGGTGTGCGTTTGAAGATTCCACAAATGGGCTGGAATCAGATTTGGCAGCAAAACACGCACCCGTTATGGAATGGTATTCAAGACGGCGCACGTTTTTATTTCGTGCACAGTTATTACGTCGAGTTGAAGGACAATGGCTTAATGACGGGCATGACGGATTACGGTATGCCATATGCCTCCGCGATTGCGAAAGATAATGTATTTGCAATTCAGGCACATCCTGAAAAATCTGCCGCCGATGGTTTAAAATTGCTGGAAAACTTCGTGAATTGGCAGGTGTAACTGCGAATTGACTATTGCTTGTTATTTAGGAAAAAATCTGATGAAAAATCGTGTATTGCTGTCATTGTGTGTGGCGGCGAGTGTGGGTTTGCTGGCGGCGTGTTCGGATCAATCACCGAAAACTGAACAGCCTAAAGCCGAATTGAAATCCGATCCAGCTATGCAAGTGGGAGCACCTTCCAGCGTGAAAGAATTAGTCAAAACCGATGTCAAAGTGGGCGATGGCGCAGTTGCCGCCCAAGGTAAACTGGTTTCAGTGCACTACACAGGGTGGTTGTACGATGCGGCGGCAGCGGACAAGCATGGTGCGAAATTCGACAGTTCCTTGGATCGTGGTCAACCATTCCAGTTTCCTCTGGGTGGTGGGCGCGTGATTCCAGGTTGGGATTTGGGTGTGGATGGCATGAAAGTCGGTGGCAAACGCACGCTGATTATTCCACCTGAATTGGGTTACGGTGCGCGTGGTGCGGGTGGCGTGATTCCACCGAATGCAACCTTGATTTTCGACGTGGAATTATTAGACGTGCAATAAGCGCGTAAGCGGATTTCACAAGAAAAAAGGCACATTACCGTGCCTTTTTTTATGCAGGTGGAAAACGGTAGGCTTGCACCGTCCATTCGCGTTCACGATGCGTGGTGAGCACCAAACACGATGCGCCACCGTGAGTACGCATTTGCCCAGCCGCTCCTGGATTTAATATCCACGGCAACGCTGAACGGTCTTGCGTCAGGCGATGCGTGTGTCCATACACCACCACACGAGCGTGCGCATGGTGGGTGCGTAATGAGGCATGATTGGGGTGCGCCATGCCGTGCAAATGCCCGTGTTCAATGCGAATTAAACCGTCAGGCAAGTGCAATTCCCCCACTGCTGGTAAAGTGAGTTCCGGCATAAAACGCGGGTCATTATTACCTGCCACGGCAATCACCGTACCTGTTTTCGGTTGCATTGCTGCCAACACATGCGCCCCGCAAACATCGCCCGCGTGCATGGCGTAATCGCATTCACGAATAATGGCGACAATGCGCGGGTGTAAATACCCGTGCGTGTCGGAAACAATGGCAACCGTACTCATGCTTACAGCTCGAAGCTTGGCAGTTTTTTCGCCAATAATTCGTGTTTGAGGCTGACGTATTGCGGCATACCATTGACGTAAGGTGGGTAATCTTCGCCTTCGATCAGCGGTTGCAAGTATTCGCGGCAAGCAGGTGTAATGCCGAAACCGTCTTCGGTAATGAAATCAGCAGGCATCATTTTTTCGACATTGGCAATGTCTTTCAATTCGCCAACGCCAATGTGCCATTGGTACGGGCTGCTGGAATCACGAATCACGGCTGGCATCACGGAATTGCGTCCTTCGATTGCCAGTTCTACGGCGGATTTACCCAACGCATAAGCTTGTTCCACGTCGGATTTGGATGCCAAATGGCGTGCCGCACGTTGCAAATAATCCGCTACACCCCAGTGGAATTTGTAACCAAATGCTTGTTTGATCATGTTAGCCACCACGGGGGCTGCACCGCCCAATTGCGCGTGCCCGAAGGCATCGCGTGTGCCTTGTTCTGCCAAGAACGTGCCGTCTGGGTAATGGCAACCTTCGGAAACCACCACGGTGCAATAGCCGTATTGCTTGACTTTCGCATCGACTGCCGCGAGGAATTTTTCTTGGTTGAATTCGACTTCAGGGAACAGAATGATCACCGGAATATCGTTGTTTTCATCCGCTGCCAAACCGCCAGCGGCGGCAATCCAACCCGCGTGACGACCCATTACTTCCAGCACGAACACTTTGGTAGAGGTGGCGCACATGGAAGCCACGTCAAAGCTGGCTTCACGGGTGGAAACGGCAATGTATTTCGCTACTGAACCAAACCCAGGGCAGTTATCGGTCACGGGTAAGTCGTTATCCACGGTTTTCGGGACGTGAATCGCTTGAATCGGGAAGCCTAATGAATCGGCTAATTGCGATACTTTCAAGCAAGTATCAGCGGAGTCACCGCCGCCATTGTAGAAGAAGTAACCGATATTGTGCGCTTTGAACACTTCGATTAAACGCTCGTATTCGCGGCGGTTTTTTTCCAAGCTTTTCAGTTTGTAGCGGCAAGAACCAAACGCGCCGGACGGTGTGTGGCGTAACGCGGCAACGTCAGCATCGCTGATTTTGCTGGTATCGATCAGATTTTCGAGTAATGCGCCAATAATGCCGTTTTGCCCAGCGTAAACCGTACCGATTTTGTCGCTGTGTTGGCGAGCGGTTTGAATTACGCCACAAGCAGAGGCATTAATAACAGCGGTAACACCACCGGATTGCGCGTAAAAAGCATTCTTGACGGTCATGCACAGACTCCTGAAAAGCTAAATAGTTGTCTTAAATGATGAATGAAAAGGCTGGGTCTAATCGCCAGCGTGTTGGCTGGGTATTGTGCCTGCAAGTGTGGCAGAAGTTGAAGCGAAAACATGCGGATTTTTGCGGATTGGTTCACCTCTCCCGACGGGCAGGAGAGGTAAAGCGCGAGAGAATTAAGCTAAAGCAGCGAAGATTTCGTCACGCACGCCTTCTACTTTGCCAATGCCGTTGACTTTAATGTAGCGCGGAGCTTTGGCTTCGCCAGACGTTGCCCATGCGGAATAGTAACCAATCAGTGGCGCGGTTTGTGCGTGGTAAACGTCCAAACGTTTGCGCACGGTTTCTTCTTGGTCGTCGTCACGTTGGATCAAATCTTCGCCTGTTTCGTCGTCTTTGCCTTCGACTTTTGGCGGGTTGAACACAACGTGGTAAGTACGCCCAGAAGCCAAATGCACGCGACGACCGCTCATGCGACGGATGATTTCATTGTCATCTACCGCGATTTCCACCACTGCGTCAATGTCAATGCCGCCAGCTTTCAGTGCATCCGCTTGTGCGAGAGTGCGTGGGAAACCATCAAACAAGAAGCCATTCGCGCAATCTGCTTCTTGAATGCGTTCTTTTACCAGACCAATAATAATGTCGTCGGAAACCAGACCACCTGCGTCCATGACTTTTTTCGCCTCGACACCCAACGGAGTTCCCGCTTTGACTGCGGCACGCAGCATGTCGCCCGTGGAAATTTGTGGAATACCGAATTTTTCTTTGATGTAGCCAGATTGCGTACCTTTACCAGCTCCCGGACCACCTAACAGGATGATTTTCATAAGCGGATTTCCTCCCAAAAAATTTGCTGCTGCCTAAAAAATCGCAGGGCATCCAGCGATGCCCTGATTGAACCGAAACCCCGATATTAAGGTTTAGTACAGTTGTGAAGCAACTATTTAATGACGCTTTGATGACGCTTTTGCAAGGCGTTGCAACCACACATCCAAACCTTGTGCATTCAAATCCGAATCCACTGCTAATAGCGCACGCGCTTTGGATTCGGGCAGAGCACAACCACCAGCCTTTAGTTCGGCTAACCATTGTTGCAAAATCTTTTCCTGCAAAATGGCGATGCGGTTATCGGGTTGATCGGCATGAGCTAAGGCTAATGCACTTAACTGGTCAAGACTAGCGCGTAAGCGTGGGAATAGTTCGGGTAAACCCGTAACCTTGCCGTAATGCGTCAATAACATGGCGGTTGGATTGAGGCTTTCCAATTTATTCAAACTGTTCGCCCAATCGTCGGGGGAAAATGCCACGGGCGTGGTCGGCGCGAAAATCCACACACCTTGTTCGGTATCAAATTCGCGGTAAGAAATCCCAAATGTGTCGCCCGTAAAACAATGCGCGGTTTGGCGGTCAAAAATGCAGCCGTGGTGATTGGCGTGCCCAGGGGTGTCGTAAAACACCAATTCGCGTCCGTTCAAGTTCACCACATAACCATCGTCGGCAGCCATCACGCGCTCGGCGGGAATGGCGACTAATTTGCCATAATGTTGGGTAAATTCTTCCTCGCCATACACGACGGTTGCGCCTGCTTGCAATTTCGACGGATCAATCATGTGCGGCGCACCTTTGGGGTGTACGATCAGCGTCGCATTCGGGCAACGTGCCATTAATTCGCCCGCACCACCTGCGTGATCCAGATGAATATGCGTCGGAATCACATATTGCACATTCGCCGCGCTCAACCCCATGCCTTCTAGCATGGCAAGCAAATCGGGAACGGTGTGGTACGTTCCGGTATCAATAAAGGCGACGGCATCGCCTTCGCGCACCATGTAACACGCCGCCATGTGCGGACGGTACAAATCGCTATCAATGCAGTAAATGCCATTACCTAAATCTTGAAATCGTGCAGCCATTGGTTTCCTCCTCCGTTTCGCATTGGCTTACAATACGCTAATACGCCGAATCGCTTCGGTTGGTAACGGTATAAAGCAAGTATTGAAAATTCACAAGGAGTCGACAATGGCACGCACCCCTTCCACCATGTTAGCCCTCGGCACGATTGCCCCTGATTTTGCTTTGTTAGAGCCTGCTTCTGGACGCATGGTAGCGCGGCAAGATTTTGCGGGAAAGCCGTTATTGGTGGCGTTTATTTGTAATCATTGCCCGTATGTGGTGTTGATTCAGCAAGCTTTTGTACAATTAGCCACCGAATACCAAGCCAAAGGCGTAGCGGTGGTAGCGATTAATGCCAATGACGTGGTGAATTACCCCGACGATAGCCCTGAGAAAATGATTATCGAAGTGCAAACGCAGGGTTACACTTTCCCGTATTTGTTCGATGAATCGCAGGCAGTTGCCAAAGCTTACCACGCGGCGTGTACACCCGATTTATTCTTATTCGATGAACATCACGAATTGTTTTATCGTGGTCAATTCGATGATGCCCGCCCGAATAATGGTATTACCCCAACAGGTGCAGATTTGCGTTTTGCTTTAGAACGTTTATTAGCTCACCAATACCCACCCGATGCGCAAAAAGCTTCCTTGGGTTGTAATATCAAATGGCAAGCGGGCAATGAACCGGAGTATTTCACAAGATGAAAATGAATAAAATTGATTAGGGCTATGTATGTGCCCTAGTCAATTTTTAGGAAGCCGTTTAATTCCGATAACCTTCACATAAAAAACCGCCATCGGCAATAATTTCACCATTGATACCTAATGGATGTGGATGATAACCAAGCGCATTAGTAAACCCTGCTTGTTGACATAATTGATCACCTCGATTTTTTAAAGCTTCTGGTACAGAACCAAAACGTTCCAATTTACTCCAACTCACATTTTGAATCTGATTATTATATAACCCTAGTTCTGCTGTGTTGTCACTAGTTGTGTTACGAATGAGTTCTGGTGGAAGATTAGATGGTGTTTTGTTAAAAATCCCTAAAGAATTAGCACAACCACTTAAGACTAAAACGCTGATTGGCAAAATCATTGTAGACTTTTTAGTCATAAAGTATATAACTCCACGAAGGTGATTTAAAAAATAAAACATTTCTTTGATATATTAATAGAATGGTTTCTAAATAATTTTTATGAATCTTTATTATATTAATTATTAATTAAATTTATTGACTAAAAAATAGTTAATTTTGGTTAATTTACATTGCTATTTGATTAAAAATTAGAATCCTTTCGCCTTACTTTCCGCGTAAATTCGCCTAGCGCGTTACTTGGGAATATAATCGGCGTTTTGATGTTGATTACCGGATTCTTCACCCATGAAACGCCCTGAATTGCTCGCGCCTGCGGGTACGTTGAAGTCAATGCGCCACGCTTTTGCTTACGGTGCGGATGCTGTCTATGCCGGACAGCCGCGCTATTCCTTGCGGGTGCGCAATAATGAGTTCAAAAACGACAACCTTGCGCAAGGCATTGCAGAGGCGCATTCCTTGGGCAAACAATTTTTCGTGGCGGTCAATATTTCCCCGCATAACAGTAAACTAAAGACTTTTTTAGCGGATTTAGAACCCGTGATTGCCATGAACCCCGACGCGCTGATCATGGCGGACCCTGGTTTAATCATGATGGTGCGCGAGCGTTGGTCAGAGATGCCTGTGCATTTGTCGGTGCAAGCCAATACGGTGAATTATGCGACGGTGAAATTTTGGCAAAGTCTGGGCTTAACGCGGGTGATTTTGTCGCGGGAACTGTCGTTGGATGAAATCGCTGAAATCCGCCAACAATGCCCCGACATGGAACTGGAAGTATTCGTACACGGTGCATTGTGCATTGCCTATTCAGGGCGTTGTTTATTATCGGGTTATTTCAACCACCGCGATCCGAACCAAGGCACTTGCACCAATGCCTGTCGTTGGGAATACAAAACCACCGAAGCCACCGAAGCCGTCGAAGGCAAATACGTCCCCAAAGAAGCGGTGTTGTCGATGGATGCTTTCAATCAAACGCAAAGCCTTGCGGCGTGTGGTGATCAGCAACGTCATCCGTTAGCCGACAAGGTGTATTTCTTGGAGGAAACCAATCGTCCCGGTGAACTCATGCCCGTGATGGAAGACGAACACGGTACTTATATTATGAATTCCAAGGATTTGCGTGCGATTGAACACGTTCAGCGTTTGACGGAAATCGGCGTGGATTGCTTGAAAATCGAAGGGCGTACCAAATCGCATTACTATGTTGCGCGTACTGCACAGGCGTATAAACAAGCGATTGACGACACGTTGGCAGGTCGACCGTTTGACCCGAAATTGCTTGGTGTGCTGGAAAATTTAGCGAATCGTGGTTATACCGATGGCTTTTACGAGCGGCATCATACCCACGAATACCAGAACTACATTTACGGTGCGTCGCAAGGGCATCAGCAGCAATTCGTTGCCGAAGCGGAAAACGTCGACCACGCGAATGGCTGGGTAGAATTGGACGTGAAAAACCGTTTCAGCGTCGGGGATCGTTTGGAATGGGTATTGCCTAACGGTCAAAACCGTGAGTTGGTGCTGGAACAAATGGAAAACCTGCAAGGTATTCCCATGCAAACCGCGCCTGGTAGCGGGCATAAAGTGCGTATTCCACTACCCGAAGGCGTGGATAGCGATATGATTTTAATCAGTCGGTTTTTGTAATGCTGCGTTTAATTGCCTTATTAGTGACGGTGGCGGTGTGGGTTTCCACGCATAATGTGTTATACACCGCTGCAACATTGCTGATCGGTTGGTGGGTGGCGGGGATTCTCGCCCGCCTGCTGACGTGGCTGATGTATGCTGCGGTAGCGGGTTTGCTGGGCTTGTACATTTATGCTCAGCAAACCGACCAATCGTTTATGTGGTTGTTAATGAAGCTAATATTCTAGGTGATTACACAGGATAATCCCGCGCTGCCGCTGGTTATTGTAAAGCGGGTTGGGGTCTGGTGGGTTCGTGGGCGAAGGTCATTATTAACTGCACACTATGCCAATTTTCCTCAGCAGGTATTGATCACCGTTGTCCAGGTTGTGTTTTTAACCCATGAATTTCAGGCTGTAGCGGTCAAAGCTACTCAGGTTCGGAAAGACTGAAGACAAACTCGCCTCATTGACACCTAACCACGATACTAATGGTGCTAAATATTGCTCAATGGAGCTTGTCGGAACAACTCGCTCACCAATGGCATTGGGTGAATCTATTGAAATTTCAGGCATTTTCCCATAAATCCCCCTCACAACGGCCTTGCCCAACACAAACGCATGTCCACCCCAACCATGATCCGTTCCACCTGTACTATTTTTTGATGTCGTTCTGCCAAAGTCCGAAATGGTAAAGGTCGTCACTTTATCGGCTACCGCTGCTAATGCTGGATCGTCGCTAAATTGTTGATAGAACTGCCCTAAACATTCATCAAGGTAAGCCACTTTATGGCTATCAGCCGCGAGCGGTGTTTGGTGTGTGTCCCAGTCATGGTAGTTGACAAAGAATA
>CAZTUZ010000033.1:14404-18293 GCA_964617055.1 uncultured Thiothrix sp. | reverse complement strand
ACAGTTACAGGAAAATGCGGAGTGGGTTGCATTACGGGAGCACGCTTTGAATTTATTAACCCAAACTGCTCAATATTATCGTTCTGCAAAAAAACACCAAACATTGGCATTTAGTCTGGTTGAAATGCTGAGCATGGTTGAGGAAATCAGTCGTCGTTATCGTTTATTGTTAAAAGAGCATGTCCCTGCGGTTGAACACATTAACCTTTCAACATTGCATTGGTTGTATGATCATCGTGATAAGTATGAAAAAGGTAAGGTGTTGTGGAATACTTATCGTGTTATCCGTGCTTTTACGCCGACAGGTTTGTTGGCAGAAGCACGCTCACAAATAATGAATCAGGTTTTTGGTGATTTGTCGGTAACGGTTCAGCTATCATTAAAACGTGCTTTATTGCAAGAGGTCGCAGCGGTTGCCATTGATCTTTATAGTGGGCGATTCAAAGCGAGTGAGCAGGAGATTATTGAAAATCAGCAATTGGTTGAAAAACAAGTGCCATTTGCGCCTTCTTTAGAGCCGATTAGGATTGGGTTGTTGGGTCAGGTGAGTGCAGGAAAGTCATCAATCGTTAATGCGCTATTAGGTTCAATGGTTGCGGAGGTTGGGCAAGTTCCGACAACAGCAATGGCGCAGTTGTATAAGGCTAGTATGGCAGATACGGATATTTTGTACCTGTTAGATTTAGCGGGTTTGGATGGCAATGAAAAGCATGATCAAGCTTTGCTGGAGCAATTGCTAAAGTGTGATGCGGTATTGTGGGTTTTAAAAGCAAATCAGCCAGCACGGGCGTTGGATTTGGCATTTAAACAACGTTGGGATGCATGGTTTGCAAAGCCAGAGAATATTAGTCGTCGTCCTCCAGTGATCATTGGTGTGTTAAACCAAGTTGATCGTTTGCCGCCACTACAAGAATGGCAGCCACCGTATGATTTGGAGAATCCTATTACGCCAAAGGCTAAAATCATTAAAGAGGCTGTCGATTATAATCGCGATTTACTAAAGTTAGATACGCTCATACCACTCGCTGTAGGAGCAGAGAGAAATTATAATTTAATGGCATTGCAGCAATTATTAGACGATACTTACCACAAGGCATTGCAAGTGCAACTGAATCGTCGGCGGTTAGATACAACGACATCAGCGTCGTGGCAAGAGCAATTTCAGCGTGTTTATCGCTTAGGGCAATCGCTGTTTAAGGTGGTGCGTGCCTCTTAAGTAGAATGATGACGAATACATAAACCGAGGGTTGAAGATGAAAAAAGTCATGGTGATTACATTGGTGCTGTTATTGAGCAACACGGTTGCATGGGCAGATGAGGAGATAAAGTGCAACCACGATGGTAATCAAGCAGAATTGAATGTTTGTGCTTATGAAGATTATCAGGCAGCAGATAAAAAATTGAATGATACTTGGAAAAGTCTCATGACCAAATACAAAGCTGAGAAGACAGCAACAGCGAAATTGAAAGCAGCGCAAAAAGCGTGGATTGCTTTCCGTGATGCCGAAATGGATGCGATGTTCGCCTGTGAAGAAGATGATGTGCAAACGTGTTGGGGGAGTATGTACCCGCTGTTACTGAATAGCGAATTACAAACCATGACTGAAGCTCGCACGCAACAATTGCAAAAATACATTGATGAGGGATTGGGTAGCGGCCTTTAGTCTATTATTTCATCAGCGGCAGTAGTGTGTGTAATAACGCTTCGGGTTGGAAAGGTTTGGCGACGTGTGCGTTCATGCCGACTGCCATGCAATGTTCGCGTTCTTCTGTCATGACATTGGCGGTGAGGGCGATGATGGGCAAATGGGCGTGGCGTGGGTTGGCACGGAGTGTTCGAGCAGCTTCGTAGCCATCCATGACGGGCATTTGAATATCCATTAATACCGCATCGTAATGTTGTTCGGCTGTGGTGGCGTTGATCATGTCCACGCCTTCTTGTCCGTTGTCAGCGCAGTCGACATTTGCACCAAATTGGCTGAGGATTTCCGAAGCAATTAATTGGTTGATGGGGTTATCTTCCACAACTAGAATGCGCCGCCCTTCCAGTGTTTGTACGGTCTGTGATGCTAAAGCATGTGGCTCAGAGCAGGGGGATGTTTGCGGTTGTGGGTGTTCTAGGGTGAGGGTAAACGCGAATCGTGAACCTTGACCAAGAGTACTAGAAACGCGAATTTCCCCCCCCATTAAGTCCAGCAGGCGTTTAACAATGCTAAGTCCTAAACCAGTGCCACCGTGACGACGGGTGGTCGAACCGTCAGCTTGGGAAAATTCCTTAAACAAGTTATCCAGTGTTTCAGGTTTTAGGCCGATACCACTGTCTTCTACGCAAAATTGCAAAGTGGTGTGGGTATCCGTGCGGTTTAATTCGTTGATGCTGAGTGCGACGTAACCCTTATCGGTGAATTTGACCCCGTTGGTTAATAGGTTGATTAGAATTTGTTCTAAACGCAGTGGGTCGCCAAGCAGTGTGCCCTGCTCGCCATGTAATGATGGGCTGTTGATGACTAAGCGTAATTCCAGCCCTTTGTTAGCGGCTTGTTGACGCAGTAAGGCGAGGGTGTTGGTAACAACATCTTCGAGGTGAAATGGAGTGGATTCCAGCTCAAGTTTTCCCGCTTCAATTTTGGAAAAGTCGAGAATATCGTTAATAATGCGCAGCAATGATTGGGCTGCATTCTGGATTTGTGCCACATAATCGTGTTGGCGTGGGTTGAGTTCCGTCGCTAAAGCCAGATGGGTCATGCCAATAATGGCATTCATGGGGGTGCGAATTTCATGACTCATATTGGCTAGAAACAAGCTCTTGGCTTTGCTGGCTTCTTCAGCTTTGGCAGCCATTGCTAGAGAGTGAGCAGTGGCTTGTTCCAATTTCAGGTTGGTTTCACGCAATGTGGCATCAGAACGGTGGCGCATGATCGCTGTACCCAACGAAGCCGCCATCGAGGTGAGTATGGCTTGGTCTTCAGCCCCCCATTTGTAATCTATGTGGCAATTGTCAAATCCGATAAAGCCCCAAAACTGCCCACCAACTTTAACAGGGACAACCATAAGTGACACGATGTCTTGTGGTTCTAGAATGGAACGTTCGCCGTCTGGAAAGTTGGCCACCAAACCGGAGACGGCTTTATCTTGGGAGAGGATGTCGAACCAGCGTGGGAAGAGTTCATCAAACGATAAGTTTTGCAAGTCGGGGTTGTCGATTTGTACGCTGATATTTTCCCTCACCCACTCGTAACGCTGGCTCATGAGGTTTTCGCCAGTGTTTGGCTCGACATGATATTCAAACAGGTACACGCGGTCTTGCCCTGTGGCAATGCCAACGGCTTCTAGTGCTTGTTGCACAGCATCGTCAATGTTCGGTTCAGAAAGTAGAGCGTTCACAGCAGTGGCAACAGCTTGTAGCAGAGCCTCACGCTGGCGTAGGAGTTCTTCAGCGCGGCGGTAGTTGTTATAACTTTTTATGCTAGACACTGGTATGGATTGACAAATATTCATGTCAGCTCAACTCCATTTGCTTGTTATCGTTGGTATGTCAGGTGGTTGCTGCTGTCAGTCACAACATCATAGCCTTGAAATCCGATTAATTGCCATATAATCCCGACAAATTGTCGGTAATGGTGGTGGTGAGTGTGAATTTTTGAAAAGTGATCACTGGTAAGGGACACGCTTTTCACCAATAATGCCGCATCGGATTTGCATGAGCTACACTTAAGTGTCATGAAGAAACTATGGAATACATTGACTATCATCGCCTCGTTAGCACTTCTAGTAGGAAGTGTGAAGGCGTTGCTGCATTATTGGCAATACGATGAGCTTGATCCCAACATCGCAAACATGATGTTGCATAGATCGGAAGAGCACACGTCTGAACTCCAGTCACAGCGAT
>CAZTUZ010000033.1:3936-14394 GCA_964617055.1 uncultured Thiothrix sp. | reverse complement strand
AAACATGATGTTGCATCAGGTCACAGCGGATGATATTCGCGTTTCGATTCGCGAAGCCATTGCGCAAGATAACCCCAGCGACGCACGGATGTACCTGCAATTGGCACAGACGTTTGGTTATGCGATTGATGCTGCGGAATTTGCAGCCGACTTGCAGCGTTTGGAAGCACCGCTGAATGTTGCACGTCGTTCGGTGAATGATTTCACGACAGGTTTTATTCAAGGGCAGGCGCAAAGTGGGGCAGGTGTTGCGGGGGCAGTCACGTCGGATTTTACCGTAGTGGGCGATGTGCGTGATTTGTGGGAGCAATATCAGCTTTATGCAGAAGGTAAACCCGTCAATGAATTAGTAGTGACACTCGCTGGTATTGGTGTGGGGTTGACGGCGGCAACATTAGCCAGTGCGGGCACAGCCAGCCCAGCAAAAAGTGGCGTTTCAACCACCAAGCTCGCGGCGCGTAGTGATGCGTTGACACCATCATTCCAAGCGCATTTACTAAGACAGGGTTCAGATGTTTTTGATTACAAGGTCTTTATGACAGCAGCCCGTGCTGATACCAGTTTCGACGGGGTTGGTAAAGCTGCCAGTAAGGCTTATCATCCCCAAGCAGTTAAATCCCTGCAACAAACGGCAGAACAGGTGAATAATATTCGTAAAGCCAGCTCCATTGGCGATACGCTACATCTGTTGAAATTTGTGGATAATGCCGATGATTTAGTTCGTCTTGAAAAACTAACCATTAAATACGGATCACAAACCAAAGGAATATTAAAATATTTAGGAAAAGCCGCTATTGGTTCAGTGCGTATTTTGCGTAAAAGTACAGAATTATTAATTAGCTTAGTTTCCAGTGTACTATCGTTTATCGGCTCTTTGTTTTCGTTTGGCAGGATCATATTGCGCCGTTAGTCCAAATAAGTTTCTAACTTGGTTGAACTTTCGACAGTAATCGGGTTCTAATTACGTTATGATCGGTATTATTTAGCGTCGTTAAAGGCTATGAGTGCTCTAACTTTTGGGGAAGCTCGCCATCTCGTTGTCCGTACCGGGCTGGGTGCGGAATGGGGTGCGATTAAACATTTAGAGGGGCGTTCGCGTGCGGAAGCCGTTGAGATGGTGTTGAATCCACCACGGGCGGCATTGCGTTCACCACCAGCCATGACTCCGTGGTTTCGGCTCGAACCCATGCGCTTGTCTGATCCTAGTAACCGCAAGACTGCTTGGAACATTGCGCAGGAAGAAGGTAAACGCTTACAAACATGGTGGTTGGAACAAATGCTAACAACCAATGCGCCTTTTATCGAGCGCATGACGTTGTTTTGGCATAACCATTTTACGTCCTCTATTCAAAAAACATTGCAGCCGAGTTTGCTTTATAAGCAAAATCTTATGTTGCGAACTCACGCGCTTGGAAATTTTAATTCGCTTTTGCATGAGGTGATTAAAGACCCTGCAATGTTGGTTTATTTGGATTGTTATCAAAATGTAAAAGATCGACCAAATGAAAATCTTGCTCGCGAATTATTGGAGTTATTTACGTTAGGTCGTGGACATTATTCCGAATCTGATGTGAAAACAGCGGCGAGAGCCTTGACGGGTTATGGGGTCGATGATCAAACTGGGCGTTTTATCGAACGCAAAGAGTTGCACGACACCGATAAAATGACGTGTCTGGGTAATACAGGCTGTTTTACGGGCGGAGATATTGTGGATATGTTGTTGAAACACCCGCGCACGGCTGAGCACATTGCTGAGAAAGTGTGGGGCGCGTTTGTAAGCAGTTCACGTCCAAACCCAGTCTATATCAAGGCATGGGCGCAAGCCTTCCGTCAATCGGGGTATGACATCAAGGCATTAATGCGGGCAGTATTGACGAGCGAAGCTTTTTGGTTGCCAGCTAACCGTGGTGCGTTGGTCAAGTCGCCTGTGGATATTGTGGTGGGAACATTGCGAACCTTGCCTTATCCCAGACCGCCAACCACAGAATTGCTGAATTTGTGCCGATTATTGGGGCAGGAATTGTTTGACCCACCTAACGTGAAAGGTTGGGCGGGTGGCGAACATTGGATTAGTACGCAAACTTTGTTAGTACGCACGTCTTTTCTGACCAAATTATCGCGGGGTAATTTGAACGAGCAAGACAGTGCAGGTGGGCTGCGTTTACCAACCGCAACAGATGCAGAATTAGTAGAATGGTTATTACCTGTGACACCATTACAAGCGTTGCCTACCACGCCGGGGGCAAAACGTTTGGTGCGTGCATTGTTGTTAGACCCAGCTTTCCAAGTCGCTTAAGACCAAAACGCTAATACAGGATTAGCGTTTGACTCTGGATTAAATGAGTAATGAATCGTCGAGAATTCTTGAGATTAGCTGCCGTTTTACCGTGGTTTGGTGCTACGGTCGGTGCGACGTTATCCGCCAATGCCATCGCTAACCCTAACGCGCTGGATGAAATTGTCACGCCGACGGTCAAAACACCTGCTGCTGGTCGACCGCGTTCGCAACAGCGTATCTTGGTGCTGGTGAAATTAGCCGGAGGGAATGATGGTCTGAATACCTTGATTCCCTTTAGCGATAGTAGCTATCAGCAGTACCGCGATTATCGTCCTTCTATTGCTGTGCCTAAGCATCAGGTGCTAGATATTGGTGGTGGGCAGGGAATGAATCCTTACCTGCAAGTGTTACAGCCATATTGGGAAGCAGGGCAATTAGCTTGGATTCGAGGGGTCGGCTATCCGCATAATGATCTCTCGCATTTTCGTTCGGTAGATATTTGGGAAACAGGTTCAGCGGCTGGCGAATACACTGAAATAGGGTGGTTGGGTAGTGTTGTACCGCAATGTAAAGCGGGTCTGCATGGTATTGTGATCGGCGATAGCATGGGGCCGTTGGCAGGTAAGGACTGCAACGCCGTTGCTATGCAAAGCCCACAAACGTTTCTCAATCAAGTGGATTTGCTAAGTGATATTGCTCCGACCAATATCACGCCTGCCTTACGTCACCTGACCAATGTGCAACATCAACTGTACGATGCGGGGGCGCAACTATCGGCTCGTTTGCAGCGTCCTTCCGCATTGGGGGTGAATTTTTCTACCAGTGAAATCGGGCGTGATCTGGAATCTGTTGCCAGCATGATTCTTAGTGGTGTTGATGCGACGGTTTACATGGTGACGCTGGATGGTTTTGATACCCACACCAACCAAGTGAATGTGCAAAGTAATTTGTTACACCAACTAGCGGCAGGTTTAAACTCTTTCGCACAAGCTATGCAACGCGGTGGCCGTTGGAACGATGTGTTGTTGGTAACGTATTCCGAATTTGGGCGGCGGGTGCAGGAAAATCATGGGCGTGGAACGGATCATGGTGCGGCTTCAGTGCAGTTAGTAATGGGGGGGCGAGTGCGCGGTGGGGTTTATGGCGATTTACCCAATTTGTCGCAGCTTGATTATGATGGGAATATCCCCTATGAAATTGATTTTCGACAAGTTTATAGTACCATCACCCAACGTTGGTTAGGACAAAATAGCCCGTGGAAAAATTTTGGTGTATTGCCATTTGTTTAATTGTGTTTTTAAACGATTCGGGTAGTGCTACTGGTTTCGTGACAAAAGGCGCGGCATAATCCGCGCTCTTGTTACTAACAAAGGCCATGCTATGTGGTTTAAAAATCTGTATCTGTTGCGTTTAGGGCAGGATTTCAAGACAACACCTGACGAGCTGCATGACGCATTGGGGCAAAAACCTTTCCTCGGCTGCAATAAAGAACAACGCGAAGCTAGCGGTTGGGTTTCACCATTGGGACGCGAAAGTGACCAGTACGTTCACGCCGCTAATGGCTACCTTCTCTTGACTATGGCGCATCAAGAGCGTTTGTTACCCGCGTCAGTGATTCGTGAGGAATTAGATGAACGTGTGGCAGAACTGCAATTAAAGGAAAGCCGCAAAGTCAGTTCTCGTGAAAAGAAAGACCTGCGCGAGCAAATCGAATTTGAATTGCTGCCGCAAGCTTTTACCCGTACCCGCAAGTTGGATGCGTGGTTGGATGTCAATAATGGTTGGATGGTGATTAATACTTCTGCGCCAAGCCAAGCGGAACGTCTGACCAAGTTATTGCGCGTGACCTTGGGCAGTTTACCTGTTACCCCGCCAAAAATGACCGTGACCCCGAGCAATGTTTTGACCCATTGGTTAGCTGAAGGGCAGTTACCTCAACCTTTTGCTTTGGGGGAGGAGTGTGAGTTACGCAGCCAAGGCGATGAGAAAAGTGTTGCAGTATTCAAACGCCACGAACTCATGACTGATGAAGTTCAAACGAATTTAGCTTCTGGCAAAATGGTGTCAAAGTTGGGACTAGTCTGGGATGAGAAAATCAGTTTTGTACTGACGGACGAGTTGCAAATTCGGCGTGTGCGCTTTTTGGATGTACTTGCGGATACCTTGCAAGAGGCGGACCCGCAATCACAGATAGAGAAACTGGACATTGAATTCAGCCTGATGACGGGTGAAGTCACCAAGCTGTTGCAGGATTTGATGGTGTGTTTCAATAGCGAAAGCTAGTACCCATCATTGCATAGCTTGCCGGATTGTATCAATGCGTGCAGTCTGGCTGGCAAATGCATCTGTACCCATTGAACCCAGCGTGTACCACTGTTTTAACAAGGTTAAGGCTTGGGTTTGGGGTGACGCTTGGGCTTTTGGGCTGCACATTGCGTCGCGCATTTGCGCAATTTGGTATTCCATTCGCGTTTTTTGGAATACTGCGGGTGTTTCTAAATCCAATAGAATTTCCATCTGCATACACAGCAACTCACCTTGAGCTTGGTGCTGTGCTTGTGTTACTTCATCTGCATCAAGTTGTTTGTCGGTGTCTGATTGTATTGCCAATGCTGCTAATTCAGCGAGTTCCTGTTGGCGGCGTTCGCGTTCTTTTTGACGCTTCTCAGCTTCTAAACGCACGTTTTCTGCTTGCTGGGCTTGTTGCGCATCGCGTTTTTGCTGGCGTTCGTCACGCGCTCGTGCAAATAGGGCATCAATCGGTTCGCGGAAACGCTTCCACAATTGTTGTTCGTCGGAGTGGCGTGCAGCTAGGGTAATTTTCCATGCGCCTTGCAAAGCCTTAACCTGTTCGATAGCGTGTTCGGTACTAGGTTCGTCTAACAGTGCTTGTGCTTGTTCGACCAACTGTTCACGCATTTGCCAGTTACGCGCTCGTTCGGCTTTGAATTGTGCTTCTAGTGCATCCATCGCTGTATTAAAGCGTTGGTTGACGGTTTCCCAATCTTTGTGGCTGACCGTACCTGCATCTTTCCACTGCTTACGCGGTTGGTTGGTTTGCACTTGCACTTCGCGCCATGCTGCGTTTTGCCAATCGGTACTGGCGTGTAGCTGTTCTAATTCGGCGCAAATCTCATGACGAGCGGCGAGATTAGCTTGACGTTGTTGTGCTTGTTCAATGAAATGCTGTTTGCTGGGTTCATAAGCGGCACTAACCGTGCTGTCAAACGTCTTCCAGAGTGTGTGTTGTTGACCTGGCTCTAGGTGCGATAGTTTGCGCCATTCTGTGCGCAAGGATTGCACACGTTTTGCACGGGTCGCAGGATCGATATTATCGTCTTCGCATAAATTTTCTGCGGTTTCAATCAGTTGTTTGCGTACCTGATCTGTTCCCCAGCGTCGCCAGTCTTGCAATTCGCGAATGTAGGGGGTCAGCATTTGGATGCGGCGGTTAAAATACGCCATATCGGTAGTGGGGACATCGTTACTTTCTTTTAATTGTTGTGTGAAAAGACGATGTTGTTCAATAGCTTCACTGTATTGTTCATTTTCTAGATGCTGCTCTAGCATTTGCAAGCCATCGCGCAGTATCTGTAAACGCTGTGCTTGTTGCGCGTGTTGTTCTTTACGTTTGCGGCGTTCTTCTGCTTGTGTTTGTTGCTCGCGCTCCTTACGCGCTTGTGCTTCAGCTTGAGCTTGTTCGGCTAAACGCTGTGCTTCGGCGCGTTTTGCTGCTTCTTCGGCTTCTCGTTGTGCTTTCAACGTTGCTGCTTGGGCTTGTTCAGCTTCGTAGTCCGCTAGACGTTGGCGGAAATCTGCAATGGTTTGGGTAAATTGTTGTTGTTGTGCGGGTGTCGAGGTGGCTTGTAATGCTTTCCAGCGTTGCTCTAGAACACGCGAACGAGTCTTTTCTTGTCCCCAACTACCCATCTGCCCTAATGTATTGGTTTCGGCGAGTAGTTGATTGAGTTGTTGCAGTTGTTGTTGTTGCCGTTGCTCTAGTTCCAATCGTTCTTTAACGAATTGGCGCAAACGCTTGTTAGTTTTACCGTGCTTGGTGTCGAGCGTTCTGAGTTGTTCGACACTCTGTAAACGGCTTGCAGCTAGGTACTGTACTTCTTTAGATTGATCATTGAGTGCAATATCAAACAATAATTCTTGATCATTCAGGGTTTCTAAGGCGTGACGGCGCAAACTAATGTGGCGCATGGTATCACGCGCAATGCTGCGTAATAAGGTGGGGTTTGTTTGCAGCCATGAAAAAACGTCAGCTAGTTGGTGATCATGGCGGTGGTCGGTGGCGGCAAGCCCGATAACTCGTTGCTTGGCGCGTTCGCCAATTGACCCCGCTGAATGCCCTAATTGCACCAGTGTCGGTAAATGCGACAGGCGTAGCACCGCTTCCATACGCACGCCATTATCGGGGTCTGTCTGCGCAAGTTTGATTAGCTCAACACTGTCACCTGCTAACGACGCAATGGCTTGGATGCGAACGTTAGCGTCTTTGTGTAGCCATTTCGGTTTGAAAAAATTCCCAAGCATGGTTTTACCTTAGTTATTTCACACGCATTCCAGGTTGTGCTCCACTGTCAGGGGTAAGGATGAATAAATCCTTACCGCCAGGGCCTGCGGCTAACACCATGCCTTCGGATATGCCGAAACGCATTTTGCGTGGTGCTAGGTTCGCTACCATGACAGTCAAACGTCCTTCTAAATCGGCAGGATCGTAAGCAGATTTTATGCCAGCAAATACATTGCGTGTTTCTCCACCTAAGTCGAGCGTGAGTTGCACCAGTTTATCTGCCCCTTTGACGTGTTCGGCTTTGACGATTTTGGCTACCCGCAAATCGACTTTAGCGAAATCATCGTATTCAATGGTTGGACTGATCGGGTCATCGCTCAACGCGCTGGCAATAGGTTTGGGTGCTGTGGCGGTTACGGGTACTGCTTGTTTGTTGTCTTCCAACATGGCATCAATCATGCTGCTATCAACACGGGTCATTAATGCTTTAAATGTGTTGATTTCATGGTCTAATAATGTGGTGTTGATGCTGTTCCAATGCAACTCACCCGCATTTAAAAAGGCTTCGGCATCCATTGCCAGTTGTGGTAACACGGGCTTGAGGTAAGTTACTAGTGTACGGAATAGGTTGATTCCTTGTGTACACACTGCCTGTACTTCTGCCCCTCGTTCGGGGTCTTTGGCTAATACCCACGGTTTTTGCTCATCAACGTATTGGTTAGCTTTGTCTGCTAATGCCATGATTTCACGCATTGCAAGGTTGTAACGCCGTGTTTCGTAGGCTTCGGCGATGTGTTCTGCTGCGTCCACAAACTCTTGATAGAGTGCTGGGTCGGGTAGTGCGCTGGCTAATTGGTTTGCAAAGCGTTTGTTGATAAAACCCGCACAGCGTGAGGCAATATTGACCACCTTGCCGACCAAATCACTATTGACCCGTGCAACAAAGTCTTCTAGATTGAGGTCAATATCATCCACACCATTGCTTAGTTTGCTGGCGAAGTAATAGCGCAACCACTCAGGGTTTAAATGCTTTAAGTAGCTGGCGGCTTGGATGAACGTACCGCGTGACTTGGACATTTTTGCACCATTAACGGTCAAAAAGCCGTGGCAATTCACTGCGGTGGGGGTGCGAAAACCCGCACTGTGCAATAATGCTGGCCAGAATAGGGTGTGGAAGTACGCAATGTCTTTGCCAATAAAGTGATAGACTTCCTGTTGAGAGTCTGCCCGCCAGAAGCTGTCAAAATCCAAGCCTGTACGTTCACACAGATTTTTGAAGCTTGCTAAATAGCCAATGGGGGCATCCAGCCAGACGTAAAAATATTTGTCTTCGGTGTCAGGTATTTTGAATCCCCAGTAGGGCGCGTCGCGTGAAACGTCCCAATCGCTTAAACCTTGGTCGGATTCAAACCATTCCATTTGTTTGTTAGCGATTTCTTTTTGTACTGCACCACTTTGTAAAAAGTCGCGTAAGAAGCTTTCAAAATGCCCTAGTTTAAAGAAATAGTGTTCGGTTTCTTTTTCGACAGGCGTTGTGCCCGAAATCGCAGAAACAGCATTTTTTAAATCCGTCGGTGAGTAGGTCGCGCCGCAGACTTCGCAATTATCACCGTATTGGTCGGCAGCACCACAACGTGGACATTCGCCTTTAATAAAACGATCTGGCAGGAACATTTGTGCCTGTTCGTCGTAGGCTTGTCTGATAGTGCGTTGCTCAATATGACCATTAGCCCGCGCCGCCTTGTAGATGAACTCAGCGAAGTAGCGATTTTCTTCTGAATGCGTACTGTAATAGTTGTCGAAACTAATATTAAATCCAGCAAAATCCCGTTGGTGTTCGTGCCCTATACGCGCGATCAAGGTTTCAGGTGTAATACCTTCTTGTTGCGCTCGTAACATAATCGGCGTGCCATGTGTGTCATCAGCACAGACATAGTAACACTCGTTGCCGTGCATACGTTGGAAACGCGCCCAAATATCCGTTTGGATGTATTCAACCATGTGCCCGAGGTGAATCGGACCATTGGCATAAGGTAAGGCACTTGTAATCAGGATTTTTCTTGGCTGCATGGCATCTTCTTTTGCTCGTCAGGAGCGGTTATGTCTGTCCTTGAATGAGGCAGAAAGCGTAGCAGGTTGCAAAGCTTTACGCTACCTGCTGAACATTCGGCGTGGCAATTTTGCAACATTTCGGGTGGGATAAAGTATCGAGCAACCCACAAACTGACGCTGCTTAATAAGACCATGATGAGTAGTAGCAATCCCACGATGTGAAGCCAGCTTAGCTTTTGCGTTGTATCGCTATGGTTTTTCATGTGAAAGATATTCTCTCCGTGTTTGCAATAAGCGACCTTTTAGAAACCCCAGCTACTTTGTTAGCATGAAGCCAGAGTAGGTGCGTATAGGAAGTCCACTGAAGTTCACGGTTTGGCGATTAACGGGGGTGTTATGGCGGAGTTTGAATTAATTAGCGAGTACTTTGATTGGTCGGAACAGCCTGCAACGGTCAGGGTTGGTGTTGGTGATGATGCCGCTGTTTTACAGTTACCAAACGCACAAGAATTGGTCATTTCCGTCGATACCTCTAATGCAGGTGTGCATTTCCCGTTTGACACACCAGCA
Organism: uncultured Thiothrix sp.; assembly: GCA_964617055.1. Taxonomy (GTDB): domain Bacteria; phylum Pseudomonadota; class Gammaproteobacteria; order Thiotrichales; family Thiotrichaceae; genus Thiothrix. Next base: position 4,972 of record CAZTUZ010000033.1, on the reverse strand, counting down.
CATGCTGTGGGGTTCAAGTCTTTAGCCGTTAATTTGAGCGACTTAGCCGCTATGGGGGCAGAACCTGCTTGGTTTACCTTGGCTCTTTCGCTGCCGCAAGCAGATAAAGTATGGGTCAGTAATTTTGCCAAGGGAATGCAAGAACTGGCGCGGGAACATAACATATTTTTAATCGGCGGCGATACTACACGCGGCCCATTAAGTATCACTATCCAAGTCATGGGATTTGCGCCACCGAAACAGGCTTTATTGCGTAGTGGAGCACAACAGGGTGATTTGATTTGTGTATCGGGTACATTGGGGGATGCGGCGGTAGGGCTTGCCTTGATGCAGCGGCGTTTGAATGAAGGGTCGCTATCTGCTAGTGACGCTGATTACTGTATTCAACGTCTGTTTTACCCCAGTCCGCGCATGGCGTTAGGACGAATTTTGCGCCATCGGGCGACGGCATGTATGGACATTTCAGATGGTTTATTGGCGGATTTGGGGCATCTTTTGGTCGCTTCACGAGTGGGGGCGCGGCTGTATCATGAATGGATTCCCTGTTCAGCAGCGTTAAGGATGTTACCGTTACAAGCGCGTTTGGAATTTGCACTCACAGGTGGTGACGACTATGAATTGTTGTTTACTCTACCACCTGAACTGTTAGATACTGTACGCCAAGAGGCTGAAAGACATGTAATTCCCATCACTGTTATCGGTGAAATTCATAAAAATTTATCAGGGTGCGTGTTGGACTATCAGCTTCCGAATGGGCGACAAGGGTACGAACATTTTTCTTAGAAAGCCCTGCAGTGTGGGGAACCTTTGTGGCTCTACTTATGTCTATCAAAACAACAATCCATTTAGGGCTCGTTAACTTATGCAAAACAAAATAACAATGGGGGCGGTCAGTGTGATTCTGGCTGCATTCTTGGCTGGTTGTGCTCCTAGTACAAACCCTCAGGCGCAGTCTGGTTCTACAACGGGTGCGTATGGTACGACGGCTGGTTACAGCGGTGGTTCTGCCAACTACGGTTCGACAGGGGGGACTACA
>CAZTUZ010000033.1:0-3926 GCA_964617055.1 uncultured Thiothrix sp. | reverse complement strand
CACCTGTAAACAATGGTAGTAGTGGTTATGATTACTCTGGTTCTTCCGGCAGTGGTGCGTATGGCTACGGTAGTGGTGCAGGTGCAGGCACGGGTGGTAGCAGTGGTTCTTATTACGATTATTCCGCGCCTGGCTCATCGGGTTCGTCTTATGGCGGTGGTGGTTACTCCAGTGGCGGCGGCAGTTATTCCAGTGGTGGTGGGTATAGCGGCGGCGGCTACTCTGGTGGTAGTGCGGGCGGTTCTTATGCCGTACAAGTGGTCGCAACTCAAAACCGTGGTACAGCCGATGCGATGCGTGGTCAAATGCAATCCCAAGGTTTTAATGCCGTGGTGGATAACGTCGGCGGTATGTACAAAGTTCGTGTGCCGTTTAGTTCAGAAAGTGAAGCAAAAGCCAGCTTGAGCCGCATTCGCTCTAGTGTGCCCGACGCTTTCTACATAGTGCGTTAAGCTGACCCTGTTTATTGATCATACCCTTCAACAGTTTTTGTGAAGGGTATGTTGCGTTTAGACCCCTTTTAGTTCCGCTCTTCCATTCCATTCGCGCTTTATATTAATAATAATGTCTAATATATAATTAATTGAATTTTATGCGTGACTGACCATGAAGCTACATCAATATTGGCTATCAGCATTAGCTACCGTTGTATTGTTAAACAGTGCCACAGTGCAAGCAGGATTTTACCGTTGGGTAGATGCTCAAGGCGAAGTTCATTACTCAGATGTTGTTCCCCCCGCTGTTGCACAACAAGGACATAGCGAGCTGAATGCGCGTGGCATGACGATTCATACCGTTAGTGGTGCGCCTAGTGTGGAGCAACTTGCTGAGCAAAAACGCAAGGAAACCGTAGCGAAACTGCGTGACGCATTAAGCAATCAACAACAGCAGGCTGATGAGTATTTATTGGCAAATTATACTGATGTCGGTGAATTGGAGGCTGTTTACCATAGCAAAGTTGAATTATTGGAGAAAAGTTCTCGTTCACTGGGGGAAAGGCGGGCTGCATTGGTAACGCGTATGGAAAACATTCGTGCGGAACTGCCGACGGTGGAAGATGCCTCCCAACGCAAAAGGCTGGAAGGCTATTTGGACGATTCGGAAAAAACCTTGGCAAACTACGATTACGCACTGCAAGAAAATCAAACAGAACAAGCACGATTACGACAAGGTTTTGAGCAGGATCGAGCGCGTTTGAACGTTTTGCTTAGCGCGTTACCATCGTCCCCACACCCTGATCCGTCAACAACTCCAACAAGACCGCGTGTGGCACTCGTCCATCAATAATGCTGGCATTTTGTGCGCCACCTGCAATGGCATCCATTGCGCACGCGAGTTTTGGTAACATGCCGCCGTGAATTGTGCCATCGCCGATAAGGTCTTGAATGTCTTGTTGGCTTAATACGTCCAATAATTTCCCGTCTTTGTTTAATACGCCAGGGGTATTAGTAAGTAACAGTAAGCGTTCGGCATTGAGTACTTCAGCCATTTTGCCCGCAACAATGTCAGCATTGATATTGTAGCTTGTGCCATCCTTGCCCACCCCGATCGGAGCAATAACGGGGATAAAGCGGTCTTCTTCCAACATCCGAACAACACTAGCATCAATTTGCGTCACTTTGCCGACTTGACCAATATCAATACTTTCAAGGATTTGACCATTTTCGGCTTTGCGTTCTAGTAGCATCTTTTCTGCCATGATCATGTTGCCGTCTTTTCCGGTTAATCCGATAGCTCGTCCACCTGCTTGGTTAATCATATTGACGATTTGTTTGTTGACCAAACCGCCCAACACCATTTGCACTACATCCATTGTTTCGGCATCAGTGACGCGCATTCCATCTACAAAGCGGCTTTCCTTGCCGATTTGTTGCAATAAATGACCGATTTGTGGTCCACCACCATGCACGACCACGGGGTTAATACCAACTTGTTTTAAGAGCACAATGTCACGCGCAAAACTTCGTTGTAAGGCAGGTTCAGTCATGGCATTACCGCCGTATTTCACCACAATGGTTTTGCCTGCGTATTTTTGAATGTATGGTAAGGCTTCCATCAGGATGTCAGCGGTATTTTGGGGGGTGCTATGCATAGTTTCAGCCCTTTTGCCTAGAAAAGTTACAAAAACTGCCGATTATAACTCACGCTGATTTTCCTGTGTAACACCCTAACTTGTGTTGGTTTACCCTGAAATAGAGGTTGTGTTTCGGTAGTGGTTGCGGTTACATTCAGCGTCAGCTAGGTATTCACGAATAACAGTTTTTTTATCCTCAGGAGGAAATAAGAATGAGTCGAGACGTTGTTGTATTGAGTGCTGTCCGTTCTGCTATCGGTGCGTTTGGGGGTTCTTTATCCGATATGGAACCGAGCGAACTCGGTGGCGCGGTCATGAAAGAAGCGGTGGCACGTTCCGGCGTTGATCCGCAAGCCATCAACTACGTTACTGTGGGTAACTGCATTCCGACCGATTCCCGTTACGCTTATGTTTCTCGCGTTGCTTCTATCCAAGCGGGTCTGCCAATGGATTCCGTAGCAATGCAGTTAAACCGTTTGTGCTCCTCAGGTTTGCAAGCGATTGTGACGACCTCACAAAACATCATGTTAGGTGATGCTGATTACGGTATTGGCGGTGGTGTGGAAGTCATGTCACGCGGTACTTACCTGTTGCCTGCATTGCGTTCTGGGGCGCGTATGGGTGATACGGGCGCGGTTGATAGTATGGTCGCGGTATTGACTGACCCATTCGGTGTGGGTCACATGGGCATCACCGCTGAAAACTTGGCAGTGAAATGGAACATTACTCGCGAAGAGCAAGACGCTTTTGCGGTTGAATCCCAACGTCGTGCAGCAGTTGCACAAGCGGAAGGTCGTTTCCAATCACAAATCGTTCCAATCGTGAAGAAAACGCGCAAGGGCGAAGTCACTTTCGACACTGACGAACATTTAAAACCAAGCACAACGCTGGAATCTTTGGCGAAAATGCGTCCTGCGTTCAAAAAAGATGGTACGGTCACAGCGGGTAACGCTTCTGGTATCAATGACGGTGCAGCGTTCTTCGTCTTAGCTGCGGCAGACGTAGCAGCGAATGCAGGTCACACCCCAATGGCGCGTTTGGTTTCTTACGCGGTTGCGGGCGTACCGAATGATGTGATGGGCGAAGGTCCGATTCCTGCATCCAAACTGGCTCTGAAAAAAGCAGGCTTGTCCTTGGATCAAATGGATGTTATCGAATCCAACGAAGCGTTTGCTGCGCAAGCCTTAGCGGTAGCGCGTGGTCTGGAATTGGATTTGGAAAAAACCAACCCGAACGGCGGCGCGATTGCTTTAGGGCATCCGGTTGGCTGTTCTGGCGCGTTCATTGCTACCAAAGCAATCTATGAATTACACCGCACTGGCGGCAAATACGCTTTAGTCACCATGTGTATCGGTGGTGGTCAAGGTATCGCGGTGATCTTCGAGCGTCTGTAATTTTTTACACGCTGCTGACAAGAAAAAAGCCACTGATGTGGCTTTTTTCGTTTGGGGTGAAAGGGTCAACTATTCGCCGCTGTCATCCGTTTCGGACGTTTTCATGTACTGTTTGTAGTTGTCGCGGAAATCGCGCAAGTTATCGCCGAGCATGTGGCGGAATTGCTTGCTTAAGTATTCCATTGACTCATCCATGTCTTCGATAAATTCCGCACGATCTAATGAGGCAGAAGCCACCACAAAAGCATTGAATCGAGCTGCTGCATAAAGCATCGCTGCTCCTACTTTGCCTGCATCTGCTTCTTCTAATGCACCATTGGCAATCTCGACGAATTGTTCGGCTAAATCCCAAAATTGTTGGTCATTGTCATTTGCACTCGCTGCTTTTTTCTTGCTCATTAGTGTGTTCCTGAATGCCCGAAGCCGCCTTCGCCTCGGTGTGATTGGTCAAACTCATC
>CAZTUZ010000032.1:0-19826 GCA_964617055.1 uncultured Thiothrix sp. | reverse complement strand
GTGTGAGGTCTCCTCATGTGAGAGTAGGTCAACGCCAAGCACCTATTCCAAAGCCTCGATAGTTTTTAACTGTCGGGGCTTTTTTATTTTGTTTTCATGAAAAATTAAGAAAATCTTTCCTCAAAAAAGCCCGCATTAGCGGGCGAAGTTGCTTAGCCATTTTGAAACCCGCGTCAGGGTTTGTTGAAACTGCTCATGTTTTACGGGTTTGGTTAAGTAAGTGGATGCCCCTGCTATCACCCCTTGAACTTCATCCAACGGAGACGTTTTTCCACTTAACATGATAATGGGGGTTTTCTTCATCGCTTTGCGCGAGCGCATTTGTCGGCAGACCTCATACCCATCAATTCCAGGCATAACAATATCCAAGAATACAAGGTCATAAGTCGTTTGAGCAGATTTTTCTAGTGCTTCTTCACCTGTCTCGGCAAATTCCGCTTTGATGTGGGCATTGCGTAATTCGATTTCTAATTGTTTGCGAATGGCTGCACTGTCGTCGACAACTAAAGCAGTATAGCGGTATTGGAGGTCAACCGTCGCGGGCTGATTGGGTGCTGGCGATGTGGGAGCTGAATAGTTTTGGGGGGCTGGTGTAATGTTTACAGTTTGGCTTTCGTTGGTCGATGTGTCATCAGCGAGCGTGTGTAATGGTGGTTGCTCGACAGATGGTGCGGGTGCGCTGAGATTCGGATTGATGTCCGCCGTACCTATGCTAGGGACAGGGTGGGGAATAGTTGCTGAACTGGGTGTCGTAGAACGAGATTTTAACAGGTGAGCTGCATCATCTAGCGCACGCATAACACGAGTGACAAGCAGAGGGCGTGCTAATACCAAGTCGGTCGATGATGGACTGTCACCAATCTGGATCGTGACGGCAGACGCATTAGGTTTGTGATGAAGATCCGTGGTGATGAGCACATTAGCAGTTGAGACATCACTGTGTAATGCATAGGGTTTACCTTGTGATGCGCCAAAGGTAATTACTCGCTGAATAACTGCCTGCTCTTTCTCAGGTACTTCAAACAGAGCAATCTGAATGATTTCTTGTGTTGTCGTAGACATGGGTTATTACTCTCTCCATCCGCTTAGTCGGCAAGCTGTGTTCTGAGCCATTTTTGCATGTGTGTATGTAATGTTTCGTAATCAACGGGTTTGGTGAGGTAGTCGTCTAATCCCGCCTGTTGCGCCATTTGCCGATGCTTTTGTGTGCTCCGTGAAGTGATCATGATAACTGGTAAATGCTCTTTTTCTGGCCAAATGCGAATAGCTTGCGTCATTTCCAAGCCGTTCATACGCGGCATTTCTAGGTCTGTCAGGATGAGTGCAATATTTTGCTCGTGCAAGCGTTGCAAAGCATCCAAGCCATCAACGGCTGTTATTGCCTGATAGCCCATTTGTTCAAGCATCAGGCTAACTGATTTACGATTGCTTAGTGAGTCATCAACAACAAGAATACGGGCGCGTTCCGCTACTTTCTCACGTCCAATCGGGCGTACAGCGTTGAGTTTGGATAAGCCTTGGTCAAAGTTACGCAGTAAGCGCAGGACATCCAAGACAGGTGCAACCGCTCCGTTGGCAAGAATACAAGCACCACTAACGCCATGAGCACTGATATTAATCCATGGTGAAAGGCTTTTGATAACGATGTCACGAGGTTGCTGTATTTCATCCACATACAAGGCGTAGTGCTTATTTTCACTAGCAATGAGTAAAAGTGAGTGACCTTTACTCAAGTCGGGCTTATCGTGCACCCAGCCGAGTAATTGTGCAAGTGGAATCACGGGTAGTCGTTCGAGTTGGTATTCAATAAACCATTGTTCGTTGTTTTGGATGTGTTCATCCGCTGCGACATAAAGCAGTTGCTGAATGGTATTGCCAGGGATAGCAACCATGTGTTCGCCTGCTTTGACAAGTAGGGCGTTGGTAGCGATCAGTGTTAGTGGCACTTGAATGTAAATAGTCGTACCTTGTCCGGCACTGCTAGTGAGATTGAGCGTCCCCTGCAAATCTTCGACGGCAGTTTGTACCACATCCATTCCCACACCGCGTCCTGAAATATCACTGACTTGATCACGAGTACTGAAGCCTGGTTGGAGAATTAAGCGCAAGATTTCGTCGTCAGTTAGGGTTTGCTCAGGTTTGACTAGACCTTTTTCAATGCCTCGTTGTCGAATGCGATCGATAGCTAAGCCCCGTCCATCATCACTGAGTGTCATGTGGATTTGGCTGCCTTTTTGTTCGATGCGTAATTCGATTAAACCTTCAGCAGCTTTGCCAGCGGCTACGCGCTCTTCAGGTGTTTCGATACCGTGATCCACTGCATTGCGCAACATGTGTAATAACGGTGGGGTTAAACCCTGCAAAATATCGGTATCGACCTGCAAATTTTGTCCATGAAAACGGATATTCGCTTGTTTGCCTGTGCGACGGCAGGTTTCGCGTACAGTGCGCTCCATTCGCGTCGTTACCGATTGCACAGGAATTAAGCGCGTTTGCAGAATGGTTTCGCTGAGTTGCCGTTGTAGGCGTTGTTGGCTATAAACTTGGTCTGAAATCAGGCGAATCTGCTGTTGCAGGTTGCGCCCCAACTCACGGTTATCAGCAATGGCTTCGGTCAATAAGCCAGAGCTGCTTTGCAAGTCGTTGTAAGCTTCCAGTTCTAGTTGATCCAATGATGAACTTTGAGTTTGTTTTGCCGCGTATCGCCCTGCTCGCATGGATTGTTGATCGATGGCTTCACTGAGTTCGTCTAACATTTGTCGAACTTGGTCATCTTGACTCTGGATTTGTCGCCCCAACGCGATCGTGCGCTGTACATAATCCGCAATCTGGCTGGTGGAGGTGATCAATTCGCCCGCAAAGTTGAGCAGGCGTTGAATAGTTTCAACAGGAACACTCAAATGCGTCGCTGAACTGCGTGGTGTGTCTGCTAGTGGTGCATCTTCGTCGGCATTCAGCGTATTTTGTGTAATAAAGTCAGGCAAGACGACGGGTTGTGCAGGCAAAGCAACGTCAGGCTCATCAGTTGCAGAAGCTTCTAACGGGGATTCAAACGCGACATGCTGTTCACTGAGTAGATGTTCCCAGTGTTGCATTTCAGCCATGAGAGTTGCGTATTCAGTGGGTAATGGCTGATGTTCTTGTAGGCAGTCGAACAAGGATTCCAAACTGTCTGCCGCTGCATTCAGTGTTTCCCCCAAACCTTGTTGAAGTTGGTTGCGGATGTCCAGTTCTAAAATGTCTTCCAGTTTATGGGTGAACCGTGCGATAGCTTCTACACCAACCACACCGCTCGCACCTTTGATAGTATGTGCAAGACGTGCAGCATGGCGTTTTTGTTCAGGTGTGCTATGACCTTGGGCAATCGAACGAATCAGCTTAGCTGCTTCGGTCACTTGTCCAGGTGTCTCCTGTAAATAGGCTTCTAATAACTCAGGATGGACATCTTCATCCCACGCAAGTTTGGGTAAGCCATCATTAACGGGGTGGTTTGTCTCGTTACCAGCGATGGCGGGGGGGGCATCATTATCTGGTTCGTCGTTGAACATGAAGTTGGTTGCTGATGAGTTAGCTGCGCCAGACATGCGCAGACTAACCAACAGATTACCCAGTAGGTTTGGGTCAATCGGCTCTGGCCAAGTTTCGTCCAGTAAACTGTCATTAATGGCGGGTAGTAGCGATATATCATCGGGGTCGCGTAAAACGCTTGCGGCTAACTCAATCCAACTGAATATTTGTCCGGCTTGCAACAGTTCCAAAACTGCTTCGGGAATGGTATCCCGAAAGCTGTTTAACAGGCCAAGAATCCAGTTCGTCGTTTGCTGAATCTCATCCATGCCAAACATTGCCGCGCTCATGCTAAGCCGCTCGTACTCAGCAATGACTTGATCGGCTATGTTGGCGATCGTCGCGTGGTCTTCAGGCATAGGATCAAGGCTGGAAAGTTGCAAAGCAACATCTTCCAGCTCAGCGGCAAAGTTTAGGGCATCATCCATAGCGTTAGGTATCCAGCTTGAAGACGTTGACCGATTTCACCAAACGTTGACCATATTCCGCCATGTTGCGTGTTAGTTTGGTCAAGGAAAGCAATTCTTTACCCGTGGTTTGTGTCGCTTCCAGAATGCGTTCCGCCCGTGTTTGTAGGGATTTGCTAATCGCCACCTGTGCGGCAGAAGATTCAGCAATTTTTTCGACCGAACCAACTAACTGATTTGTTGCCTCCAATGTTGCCTGCATTTGTTGAGCGGCTTGTTCGGCAAGGGTTGAACCATTCACCACCTGCTCGATGGTACGATCCATCGTTGCGATAGTCGTATTCGCCTCCTGCTGAATATTGCGCACCAATGTGGAAATTTGGCTGGTGGAATCACGCGAACTTTCCGCAAGGCGTTGAATTTCTTCCGCGATCATTGAGAATCCACGACCCGCTTCACCCGCAGCGGTTGCCTGCATACTCGCATTCAACGCCAATACGGTGGTGCGTTCGGATAAGTTGTTAATTACGTCAATGATTTGGCTGATTTCTTGCGAGCGTTCACCCAGGCGTTTTAAACGTTTACCGGTTTCTTGTACGGTGTCACGAATACTGCTGATATTTTCCACACTGCGCGACACGGATTCTTGCGCATGGCGAGTCGTGTTCGCGGTCGTGTCTGCAACCGTGTTGGCATGTTGAGCAGATTGTGCAATTGCATCCAGTCGTTGCAAGATGTTATCCAACTGTGTGGCGGTTTCTTCGGCTTCAGCTTGTTCGATTTGTGCCATTTCATTAACCGATAATGCATAACGGTTTACGTCTTGTGAAGTGGCTTCTACTGCAACAGCAACATCACGAACTTGTTTCAAAACTTCCGCTGTATCTTCCGCTAACTGGTTAATCGCATCCGCTAATGGGCCGGTCGCGTCTTCAGTTACTTTAGCGCGGACGGTCAGGTTACGTTCGCTCAAGTCAAATACTGCGTCCAGCAAATCACTCACGGATTGGTTCAACTGTTGGTGGTCACGGTCAATTTTGGCTTGGGTTGCGATGCGTTCTTCCACCATGCGGTCGAAGTTATCGCCCAATTCTGCTAATTCATTTCTACCCTTGAGTTCGACTCGTGCTTCAAGATTACCCGCTGAGATTTGGCGCATGGTTGTCGTCAGGCGTTCAACTGCATTGGAGATGGAACGGTAAATCAAATAACCGAAAATGGCGGTCAACAATGTACCTACAATAATCAACAGAATATTGGTGTTCATGAAGGTGCTGACACGATTTTGCGCGTTTAAGAAAGCTTCTTCAATAAACTGGATACTGTGAGAAACGTCTTGGTTAATCGACACTTTGATCGGGAGCGTATCCGCAGGTAGGTCGTTTTGTAAGTATAATTCCAGTTTCTCGCGGTCTTCCGCTTGCAAAATTTTCTTAGCGGTTTCAATCAGGGTTTTGAGGCTTTCTGCGGCCTTCATGGATTCTTGCACTTGATCGGTTTTGCCTTGGCTTGGGTATGTCAATTCCAGAGCTTTGCGATAAGCGGGTAGTAACGTTTCGTTTAAATCTTTTTCGAGCGTTGTGAGGGTGCGCACGCCTTCATCCCAGGCTTTACTACCAATGTAAACTTCGTGCATTAGGGAGATGAAATCACGCTGCATTCGTTGACTGATGATATTGCCTTGGTCAATTGCAAAAACCTGATTATTAATTTCAGCTAATACAGAGCGACTTTTGTTTAGCGCATTAATAGCGAAAATACCTGACAATACCAGAATTAACAACGGTATTAGAATCAACATGTAAATCCGGCGAGCAACCGAAAAGTTGCTGAGAAAATCTGTCCGCTGTTTTACTTTATTGAGCATCTAGCTACTCCTCCCGTCCAATCATTTTTGGGGATTATTATTTAAACCAAGTTGCCCAAGTAGCATCTTGGATTGATGCCCACTTGCCGTTCTCCAACGTGGTAATGGCAATGAAGTCAGAGCCTTGGTTGTCGGTTGTGAAGTCCATTGTCAGGCCACCTAAGTCAAATTTAGAACCTTTGATGGTAGCCATAAAGTTACTACGAGTAATGGGTTTGTTCTCGCTGACCAGTTTATCAAAACCGTATAACAATAAACGACCAACAATATAGCCTTCTTGTGTCACATAACCATATTTGTCACCTAATGCCGTATGTGCTTCTTGTACGATGGGCAAAGTACTATCGGTTGATGGTGTAACCTGTGTCATCATCACCTTAGCGTTGGTGCTTTTAAACTTTTGTAATACATCCATAAAATCTTCGGCACTGCTGGCGGAGATAGCACTGAAAACCCACGGTTCACCTTTTTCAAGGCTATAAGTCATAAAGCGTGCCGCTGGCTCATAAACGGCAACCGTTACAACCAGTTTGCATTGGGTATTATTTTGTTTTTCCCATGCTTTTAATGAATCATAACCTTCGCGAGCAATGAATGTATTGCGCTTATAAACACCGATTGGGCCAACATTATTAACCCCTTCCATGCTGATGACTTTATCGAAAGCCTCAACAATTTTGCCCGTATCGGGTGCGGTAGCCAATGCATCACGCACACCTTTAACGCCTTCCATGCCGAATGCATCACTTTGCGCAAATGTGCAGATGGATTGTGCGGGAATGCCACGCTTCAATGCTTCCAATACAATGGACTTGGTTTCCTGCGCATAACTGGCGCGGAAGTTGAGAATATCAGCATCGGTCTTGCGTAGGAATTCTGCTCCTGTATAAAAACCAACGGCCGGAATCTTTTTTTCTGCTAACAGGGGTAAAGATACTTTAGCGGTTGGTGTTCCCATGTTTCCCGCAAACAGCAAAACACCCTCATTCATAAGGGTTTTTACTGCCTCAATGGTTTTATCTGGCGTGTAAGAGTCATTGAGCGTTTTAAAGACGATTTTCTTCCCCCCGATGGTTTTATCTTTAATAGCTGCATCAATGCCTACTTTCATTCCCATGCCTAGACCGCTACTGCGTCCTTCAAGGTCCATAACACCACCGATGATGATTTCACTATCGGTTACACCTTCTTCGGCTTGGGCAAATGTTGGGAAGAGTAAGCTGCTGAAAACTAAACTTGAAAACCAAGTCCACAAACGTTTTTTGGGGTGTTTATACATAGTGAAACAATCTCCTCAGGTATTTTCTTTATCAATTTGTTTTGGTTGTCGTGGTTGTTCCAGATGTTCGATAGATGTAGCGCAGCAAGCGTCCATGATCGGCGGCTAATAATGTTTGTCCCTCATGCGGGATGCCATGCGGAATCCAACTGGGTAAGCTGTTATCTTGTTGTACAGGGTGATCATCGGTGAGTCGCAACAGACGCGGAATGCCATCACACGTAATTACCACAGGTGGGAATTGTGGGTGTTCCATGAACAGTAACTGCGTCTTTTGTGTGGCACTTTGCCCTTGAATGACTTGGTGCATATCCACCACGGGGAACAAATCGCCGCGCACACTGGTCAGTCCCGCACACCATTCGGGAGCAAACGGCAAAGGGTAGATGTGCTGACTGGTTAAAACCTCAGCCCTAACCGAGGGTTCTAACAAGAGAAAATGCGTCCCGATGCGATAACAAAATCGACTGGTTGTACGTTCAGAGTTGGAAGACCCTTGAATATCGTTCACGAGTTGGGTTGTGCCCACGCTGGCCTCCTCAACTATTGCCAGAAAGGGGTATTCTTATAAGTGTTGGCTAGAAAACTCACAGTGATGCAATCTGTTGGAGAACATCGGTGTCTGTGTAAGGCTTCACAATATAAGCATTCGCGCCGAGTTTTTGTGCCCATTGTTTATCAACGGGGTTGGATTTGCTGGAAACCATAATCACGGGGATACTTTGTGTTACCGGATTACGTTTCAAAGCGCGACAAGCCTGATAGCCGTCGCCATCGTCCATGATAATGTCGAGCATGATGAGATCAGGGTGTTGGCTTTCTGCTAACACCTTAGCCTCGTTGCCCGAACGTGCTGTGATGACTTGATAACCTGCGTTCTCCAATATGTGCGCTAAATTCAGACATTCGGTTTTGGAATCGTCTGCAATCAATACTTTACGAATAGTGGATGGATTTCCTTGAACACTCAACATACTCAGTTCCCTTCAGCTTTGGATAGTCAACACAAGATTATTCCCAGTGATTACAAAAGACTTTTCACTAGAACAACTAACTACCACAATTGTTTATAGCGAATTGCGTTTCAGTAAGCAAACGAAATCTATATGAAACGCAAATCCTAACATTCGTACATGAAAGGCTTGTGACGACGGGGTAATTTCGTCATAATCGGCACTCTTCGCAATGGTGGTCTGTATTGGTCCTCTCGCGACGATAAGTGGTGAACCCCGCCAGGCCCGGAAGGGAGCAACGGTAACCGCTGATTCGGGTGCCGGGATGCGGCTGGTACAGACTGCCTCCACTCTCTAGTCGGTCAATCATTATTCCATGAGTTATCAGGTACTTGCACGAAAATGGCGACCGCAGGATTTCCAGCAAATGGTCGGTCAGGCGCATGTATTACGCGCTTTGATAAACGCGCTGGATGAAAATCGCCTGCATCACGCTTATTTATTTACGGGTACTCGCGGGGTCGGTAAAACCACACTAGCCCGTATTTTCGCCAAGTGCTTAAACTGTGAAACAGGTGTAACGGCAAAACCGTGTGGTGAATGCCGCAGTTGCCGCGAGATTGCTGAAGGTCGCCATGTTGATTTAATCGAAGTCGATGCCGCTTCCCGCACCAAAGTCGAAGATACCCGCGAATTGCTGGATAATGTGCAATACGCACCAACGCGTGGACGCTTCAAAATCTATTTGATTGACGAAGTACACATGCTCTCAGGGCACAGTTTCAATGCGTTATTGAAAACTTTGGAAGAACCGCCACCGCATGTTAAGTTTCTGTTTGCCACGACTGACCCGCAAAAATTACCTGTCACAATCTTATCGCGTTGTTTGCAATTTAGTTTAAAACGAATGCCCGTGGATATGATTACAGGGCATTTGGGCAATGTCTTGCGCGAAGAGCAGATTACCCACACCGACAGCGCGTTACGCTTATTGGCACGGGCGGCGGATGGCAGTATGCGCGATGCATTGAGCCTTACCGATCAAGCGATTGTGGCAGGCGGTGGGCAGGTGCGTGATGAAGACGTGCAAGATATGCTCGGTTTACTGCCGCATGAACATCTAGTGGGCTTATTGCAGGCGGTAGCTGATGATGATGGGAGACGATTGTTAGCCATTGTTGAACAAATGGCACAATTAACCACGGATTTTGTAACAGCAGCGGATAGTTTAATCACGTTACTTCACTCCGTTGCGGTGCAGCAGGTGGTGGCGAATCCACAAGCCGATGCTGAAACAGCCGCTTTAGCGCAAATGCTGACCCCAGCCGATGTGCAATTGTATTACCAAATGGCATTGCACGGGCGACGTGATTTACCGCTTGCGCCCGACCCGCGCAGTGGCTTTGAAATGTTATTACTGCGGATGCTGGCGTTTCGCATTAGTGATGCTCAGCCATTAGCCATCACGACGCCTGTCCCCGTCGCTGTTGAGAAAAAAAAAATTCTGAATCCGCCTGACGCGCTTCCAATACCTGTACATCGCCCGCCACCGCCACCAGCGCAACCCATAGCGCAGCCTATTGTTGAGTCTGTTCCTCCGCCTGTTGTGGTCGTACCCGACGTAGTGGTGCAACCTATTGTTGCACCTGTTTCCCCGCCTGTTGTGGTAGCCGCACCAACCGTGGTGGAAACACCCGTTACCAGCCATGATTGGCACACGATGTTGCCGCAATTGGGTTTGACGGACATGGCATTGCCGTTAGCACAGCATTGTTTACTGGGTGAGGTAACGGCAGAACAAGTGACCTTATTACTGGATACCAGCGGCGAAAACTTGCGAATGGAGTTGGCAGAGCAGCAAATTCAAAGTGCCTTGATCCAATATTTTGGGCGTGAACTAAAACTGTGTATTGTGCTACAAAACCTAACAGATGAAACGCCCGAGCAGCGTGGCCTGCGCAATCAACGTGAACGACAGGCGATGGCGGAGCAGGCGATTCAAATGGATCCCTTTGTGCAAAAATTGCAGAAAGAACTCGGTGCAGTCATTGTAGGTGGTTCTATTCGTCCGCGTACAGAAAATGGCAAACTGTAGTAAACTGCACGACATTTAATAATGACAGATATGAGGAAATAAAATCATGTTGGGTAAAGCAGGACTTGGCGGTTTAATGAAACAAGCGCAGAAAATGCAGGAAAACATGCAGAAAGCGCAACAAGAAATCGCTGAAATGGAAGTAACGGGTCAGTCTGGTGGCGGGTTAGTCAAAGTCACCTTGACGGGCAAGCATGAGTGCAAGCGCGTTACCATTGATCCAAGTTTGTTCGATGACGACAAAGACATGATTGAGGATTTAGTCACTGCGGCTTTCAATGACGCAGCACACAAAGTCGATGAAGTTACCCGCGAGCGCATGGCTGGTGTTACGGCAGGAATGCCAATGCCCCCTGGTTTCAAAATGCCATTCTAACATAGCGTGTTATGAGCGAATCCTCACTACTAAAAGAACTGGTCGATGCCTTGCGTTGCCTACCCAGCGTTGGGACGCGAACCGCCCAGCGCATGGCGTTTCATTTGTTGGAACATGATCGGCGTGGTGGGGAACGTTTGGCAAGTGTGATGGCGCGTGCCATGCGTGAAGTGCAGCATTGCAGCCGTTGCCGTACTTTGACCGAACAGCCGATTTGCCGGATTTGTGCGAATCCGGCTCGCGATGCGGGTTTATTGTGCGTGGTGGAACACCCGTCCGATGTGGTAGCGATTGAACAAGCTACCGGATTTCGGGGTTTTTACTTCGTGTTGGGCGGGCGTTTGTCGCCATTGGATGGCATTACCCCCGAAGACATTGGCTTGGATCAACTGCAAGCGCGTTTGGCAGAAGGGGAAGTGCGTGAAGTGATTTTAGCCACGAATCCCACCGTGGAAGGCGAAGTGACCGCGCATTACATCAGCGAATTGGCAGCAAAACATCACATTCCGGCGACACGCATTGCGCATGGCGTTCCGGTGGGGAGTGAATTGGAGTATGTGGATAGCGGCACGTTATCCCACGCTTTTGAAGGACGGAGGAAGTATTCATGAGTAACTGCTTATTTTGCCGCATTGTAGCAGGTGAGATTCCGGCGAAAATCGTTTATCAAGATGATGATGTCGTCGCTTTTCACGACATTAATCCACAAGCACCGCTGCATGTGTTGGTGATTCCACGCAAACACATTGCCACGATTAATGATTTGCAAGCCGATGATGCAGGCGTGGTGGGTAAACTGTTTCTTGCTGCGAAAAAAATCGCATTGGATGCAGGTTATGAAGACGATGGTTATCGTGTGGTGATGAATTGTGGGGCGGATGCGGGGCAAACGGTGTTCCACATTCATTTGCATGTATTGGCTGGGCGGCGTTTGACTTGGCCACCGGGTTAAAGATTCGGTTGTTTAGCTAATCATCACTAACACAACTCACTCAGCGGGCTAACTGCGTGAGTTGTGACAATAAGATAACGTATTGGGGCGACATTATGAATATTCGTTCAGGCATGGTGTTATGCCTGTTGACGCTATGGTTGGTGGCTTGTGGGGACAAAAAGCCAGCCGTTATTACCCCGCCAATGGTGGATAAACACGCTGATTCGAGCCAACTGGCTGCGCCGCTTGCGCCGGAGGCTTTGCAGGCGAAAGTTCCCTTGCTTGCCGATTATCAACAGCGTGTGCAAGCGGCGTTGCAAGCCAATCCGCCCGTGTTATTACTCAATGAACAGGAATTACCTGATGCAACCGCGCAAACGGCGCAAAAGCTGGCGGTGGCAAATGCTGAATTTCTGAAGTTTACCCGCAATGACAAAGGCGAAGCATTACGCAATGAAATCATGACCGTGCGCAAAGCTTTGGCGGGCGATTTTCAAGGGGCAATGGGGGCGTGTGCGCAAACCGAATGCTGGCGCGTGGAAATGTATAACCATTTCGATAATGCCTCGACCATTGCGTTCGTCGATGTGAAACAGCAGCAAGTGCTCGGCGTGAGTCGCCAAAGTTACGCACAGCCGGATTTGTCGCCGCGTTTAATCGAACTAGCCAGTGCGATTGCCAATGCCGCGCCGGAAGTACAAGCCATTCTCGGCGATGCCAAACGCCAGCCAGATAAGAAAGAGTTTAAAACCGCCTTACAAGATTCCTTGTGTGAACGTTCGCATCATTTGTGCGTTGCACCGACCTATGTGTTTGAATCCGACGCATTATGGGCGATTGTCGATTTAACCGATGGCAAATTGGTCGGCACGCGCTGGACAGAACTCGGTGCAAGTGGTGCGAAAACCGTTGTTACCGAACGCAGCCTCGAAAACGAATCCACCTTCCGTAACTATTGCGAAAAAATTAACAGCCTCCAGCAAGACGGTTGGCAAATGGATTATGTCATTACAGGGTCGGACGGTTTGCAGGTATCCAACGTGCGTTATAACGGCAAACAGGTGCTGAAAAACGCTAAGGTATTGGATTGGCACGTTAGTTATTCCAGTCGTGAAGGGTTCGGTTATAGCGATGCGATTGGTTGCCCGTTGTTTAGCGCGGCGGTGGTGATTGCTTACAATGGTCCAAAAATTGAGCCGTTAGTCCAAAACGGTCAAACCGTGGGCTTTAGTGTCACCCAAGATTTCCGTCAACCGCCGTGGCCCACGCCGTGCAATTACCGCTATGTGCAACGCTTTGAGTTTTACAAAGATGGGCGTTTCCGCGTGGCGCAAGCCGATTTCGGACGCGGTTGTGGTACGGATGGCACTTATCGTCCCGTGGTGCGTATTGATGTGGATGCAGCGGGGGCGGGAAATGCCGAATCCGTGGCGGAATGGGATGGTTCACAATGGCAGCCGTGGGATAAAGAACAATGGCGGTTACAGGATAATGCCAAGTTCACGGGCGAAGGTTATCAATACCGCGTAACGGGGCAAGACGGTAAAGGTTTTTATGTTGAACCCAGCCAAGGGCAATTGGGCGATGGTGGGCGTGGTGATCATGCGTTTACCTATTTCAGCACTTATAAAGCAGAAGAAGGTGAACAAGACACGGTAACGTTAGGGTCGTGCTGTAACAAAGATTATAAGCAAGGACCGGAAAACTTCATTGAACCCGCTGAACCGTTAAAGGATAACAATTTGGTGTTGTGGTATGTGCCGCAATTGAAAAATGATGGTAATGCAGGCAGCGAATATTGTTGGGCAGATACCCGCGTCAAAGACGGCGTGCAACAGGTTGAAGTGTGGCCGTGTTGGTCTGGTCCGATGTTTGTGCCAGTGAAATAGGGGGATTCATGCGTTATTCGGCATTATTCGTACTCATTGGTTTGAGTTTAAGTGCGTGTGGCAAACCAGATTTGGGGAATTTTACCCCTGGTTTGGCGGACGGTTGCAAAGCCATGCCACCGTTCATTAGTAAAACGGGGTTGGGTAAGCAGGTGGCGATTGATACCCAACAGCGTGGTTACATAGGCGTGCGTTTGCTCGAACCGCAAACCGGACGCGCTTATCAGCATCCTAGTTGGGATGATGCGGGGCACGTTGGTGCGTTTGCCCGTGATAAGGCGGGGAATATTTACGTTGCGCCCATGCCCGATGTGAGTTTGACGGAAAATCCCCCCGCTTTGCAAAATCGTCTTTACCGCATTGATGCTCAATCGGGGGAAATGACGCTGTGGTTGGAATTACCTGCGGTCGCGCCACCATCGGCATCCAATCCGTTTGGGGTGATGGGCTTATTTTACGATTGCGATACGGATAGTTTGTATGCCAGTTCGTTGGCAGGTTCTGCCCCGACCCAAGTCAATGGGCGTGTTTACCGCATTGAAGTCGCTACGAAGCAAATTGCCAGCCAATTGGAACAAACCGATGCGTTAGGCATTGGTGTGTTCAATGGTGTGAGTGCTAAGCGTTTGTATTTGGGGTCAGCGCGTAGTTCGGATGTGTATTCGGTGCTGTTGGATGCTAAAGGTGATTTTACCGATGACGTGCGCCACGAATTTGCCTTGGCGACCTTGCCCGATGGGAACAGCACTAATGTGCGCAAATTCGATTTTGCTCGTGATGCACAAGGGCAGTATCAGTTACAAGCCAAGGAAACCGAATTTGGTTTTCGCTTAATGGCAGAAAATAATTTACACAAACGTGTTTATCGTTTCACTTACCAAGCGGACAAAGAAACGTGGCAGTTCGTGGCAGCCATTGCTGAACCATGAATGTGGTAACGGCTGTTGAGTGATTAGAGCATGGTAATGATGAGTATTTGTTGATGCGTGACAAGGTATTTTTTTCCTTGGCTAAATCCAGCTTGGTTTGCTTGAGAATCTTCTATGCCCTTGTTTAATGAATAGGTCGATGCTACTATTTCGCCAGTCGAAAAAAGTATATTGGCGTTTTCCAGACAACAGTATTAGTTAAAAAATAAAAATATTAGGGGCGCATCGGTGAAAACGATTCATCAAGTATTAAGGCCATTGTTGCTGGGTCTTGTATTCTTCTTATCAAAAACGGCATTGGCTGATATTTCAGGGAAAGTATTTCGGGATTTCAATGCCAATGGTATTTTTGATTCAGGTTCAAGCTTTAATGAAGTTGGTATGGTGGGCATTACCGTCAAGGCTTTTGCTGCGAATGATGCCGTTAATGCACCAACAGCGACGGTTGTATCTGCCGCTGACGGTTCTTATACTTTAAGCAATTTAAACAGTGGGGCTGATTATCGGTTGGAATTTTCTTGGTCAGAATCGTGGTTAAAAGCAGGCGCGGCAGACGGTAACGGTTCGTCGGTGCAGTTTGTGAAAGACGGCGCAAGCAATGTGAATTTCGCGGTGACTAATCCGGATGAGTACAGCCAAACCACGAATCCTTACCTAGCTGTTCCTCACTACATTAATGGTGATCCGCTGGCGGCGAGTTCGGTTGGGGGGCGGACTGGTTTGTATGTTTTTCCTTACAATGCGCATAGCCCTGATGAGCAGACCCAAACGCCATCCCCCATTACCAAAGCTTCCACCGCACAGATTGGGGCAACGTGGGGGACTGCGTTCCAACGTAGCACGAAAACCTTGTATGCTTCTGCTGTGGTGCGTCGTTTTGCGGGTTTTGGTCCATTAGGGATCGGTGGTATTTATAAAGTCGATATGAGTAGCCCGACCACTACTAGCAGTGGTTCGCTCAATTACATTGATGTAAAAAGCATTGGTATTCCGGTGGGGGATAACCCACGCGATGGTTCAGCGTGTAACAGTTTGGCAACCGATGTTAATCAGCCCTCGCATGATATTGCCGCAGCCCAACAAGTGGGGATGATTGGGATTGGCGGGATTAGCATCGATAATGAACACAATCGTTTATGGTTGGTGAACTTAGCTGACCGTAAATTGTATGGTATTCAAAATGTAAACCCTGCCACTACCCCAACCGCAGCGGATGTATTAGGCGGTTATAGCATTGAATTGCCCAGCGGTATGGCGTGCCAAAGTGGGGTTTTACGCCCGTGGGCAGTTAAGTCCCATCAAGGTATGGTTTATGTGGGGGCGGTGTGTGATGCTTCCAGCACAACCCCTGGAACGGACGAGTTAGCAGGTTATGTCTTGCGCTTTGATCCGGCAAACACAGCCGCTGGTTTTGCGGTGGAACATACTTTTCGCTTGAACGCACTGCATGCTAACTATGGTCCAACTGTTGATGCGGCATGGTACGGTTGGAAAGATTACATAGCGGATTCCCCCATTCTCAGTAGTATTGAGTTCGATGTGGACGGCTCACTCATGTTGGGTATATTGGATCGCGGCACGATAATGGTGGGTACGACTAACTATAACTCCTTAAACTGCGCGGATACTGGTCTCAGTGACATAACGGGTATGGGTGACGTATTGCGTTTTTGTAAATCTGGCTCTAATTATGTGGAAGGGGGAACAACAGGTTGTGCAACGACTATTCCCGATGCTGTCAAAGCACATGATGAATATTATTGGGGGGATTACGGACCATTAAAGGATCAAAAAATTGCTTTTAATGAAACCTCTCAAGGTGGTCTAAGCTTTTTGGCGGGTTCTGGGCAGTTAATGAGTAATGGGTTTGATCCCGCAGGCTGGCATGAGGGTGGGATTTATTGGTTTAATAACCAAACAGGAGCGGATGATAATCGCTATTTCATTTACACCACGCAATCGGGTTTGGGGCATCCAACAGAAACCATGGGTAAAGTAGCGGGTTTGGGCGATTTGGAACTGATTCTTGACCCCGCACCAGTAGAAATTGGTAACCGTGTTTGGTTGGATAGTAATAAAAATGGTATTCAAGATGCAGGTGAAGCGGGTTTAGACGGTGTTCAAGTCACATTAGCGTGTGGTGCGAATACGGCTAATGTTACAACCGCTAATGGTGGACTTTATTTATTTAGTAATGCCACGGGTGGCAATGCAAGCTTCATCACATCTGGTGCGACTTGTTCCATTAGTATTCCTGCGGGGCAAACGGTTTTGAATGGTTATAGCATTACTACACAAAATGCAGATGGCATTAGTGATAATAACCCCTATACCGATATTCGTGATTCCGACGCAGACAGCAATAGTGCGATTAACTTCACAGTGGGAAATGCGGGTGAAAATAATCACGGATTAGACGTTGGTTATATTCCTGCACAACCAAAAACCGATTTAAAACTCACTAAAACCGTGGATCGTAATAATATCAAACGTGGCGAAACCGTGGTATTTACTTTAACGCTAACGAATGAAAGTGCAGTCGCTACCACGGGTGTGGCGGTAACGGATCATTTACCCAATGGCGTGCAATTGGTGGGTGCAACAGGTGATGGCAGTTACGATGCTAATAGCGGTGTGTGGACGGTGGGAGATATGGCGGGTAATACTACTAAAACGTTGGCATTATCAGTTCTAAGTCAATAAACACCCTTGATAAATAATAGGAGGTTATTAACTCCTATTGATGGAGCTGAGTATTTTAGCGATCCGTTTTAGATTTAGCGAAAGCTAATATTCAGCGGGAGTTAGGGTAGTGTTTGTCTATAATCCCCCTAGATTTTCTTAAAAAGAATAAATGATCTGGGGGGCTTGTGAGTAGGTTAGGCATTGTTTTACAAGGGATTAGTGTAAGCATACTAATGTCTTGTTCGTCTTTGGTATTCGCGGATATTTCAGGGTTGGTGTTTCGCGATTTTAATGCTAGTGGTACGTTTGATACTGGCTCGAATTTTAATGAAGTGGCACAAGCAGGCGTTACGATTAAAGCGTTTGATGCGACGGGGGCGCAAAAAGCCAGTGCAACTTCGGCAGCCGATGGCTCTTACACTTTAACGGGTTTGACCAGTGGCGCGGATTACCGCGTGGAATTTTCATGGTCGGAAACGTGGTTAAAGTCAGGTAAGAGCGGTGGCACATCCGTGCAGTTTGCCAAAGATGGTGCAACGAATCTGAATTTCGCACTGAGTTCGCCAGAAGACTTTAGCCAAGATAATCCGCAGTTGGTTACAACGAACTTTGCCGTTGGGGAGTCTTCCGACCCCAAAGTAGCTGGTCAATCGCGTTTAATTGAGTTTGGTTATTTGTCGGGGGCAAATGGTCGACGCTTTGCGGCATCTGATGATGAAGCCATCACGTTGCAGCCAGAAATTACCGATATTGCCATTTCTTCCGCGCCGAGTAGTGCGGGGACGGCAAATGCTGTGTCGCCAAATGTGACAGGGCATTCACGCACGGATACGGTCAAAATGGGTGAGGTCGGGCCTTTATATGGTTTGGCTTATCACCGTGACACCAATATTCTGTTAGCGGGGGCGTTCATGAAACGCTTTGTCGGCTTCCCCAATGGTGCGAGTGATACCAAGCTAGGGACGATTTACGCCATTGACCGCAAGGTTAGCCCCAATACTGTTACGCCATTTTTTACCGCGAATGCTGGGGTGGATTCGCACGATTATTCCAATGCAGCTTTGAATGCACCAGGCGGTGACACCACGGCGGCAAGTCAGGTGGGGAAAGCAGGCTGGGCGGATATTGACCTCTCACCCGATGGCAGCATGTTATATGCGGTGAATTTGTTCGATAAAAAGATTTACGCGATTCCTGTGACAAAAGGGGTTTCCGGTCTCAGTGCGGGAGCGGCTTCAACCATTACGTTTCCTGCCAGTGCAACCACCGATGTTTGTGCGAATGGCGATTGGGCAGCAGGTGGTTTAAAAGTCACGCAAGATTCGGTGTTGGCGACCGTGACGTGTACGGCCGAAACCTCGCAATCTGCCAGCGATTTGCATTTTTATGTGTATAAAATCTCCCGTGATAATCCCAGCACGTTTACTAAGATTGTCGACCGAGGCAATTATCCGCGTGATATTGATTGGCATCCGTGGGTGAGTGACCCTTACAACTATGATCATGGCGGTTATAACCAGCCGTGGGCGATGGATGTGGAATTTGACGATTTAGGTCGGTTATATGTTGGGGTGCGCAACCGTAGTGCGGATATGGAATCCGCTAATGATGGCAATTTCTTTTTTGAGTTTGGCGATACCATCGTGGGTTTGCCGAATGGTGATGGCACTTACGACACGACCTATACCGATGAGTTTGTCGATGATAATTCAGGGCATATGGAAAACGATATGGGGGCGTTGGCGCACTGGTCGGGTAGTGGCACGATTGTAACCCCTGCTCACATTGGCAATTTGATTCAGGGGATTCGTACTTACAATACCACTGCACCCATTACCTCAACTGCTAATGGTACGGTTTCACCTTTACGTTATTTTGGGATTCATCAAACCCCACGCGATGTTGCTGCTTTGGGCGACCCATTTGGTAAGGTGGCGGGTTTGGGGGATTTGGAAGTTTTGACGCAACCTGCTCCTATCGAAGTCGGCAACCGCGTGTGGCTGGATACGGACAAAGACGGTATTCAAGATGCGGGTGAAGCAGGCATCGCCAATGTGCAAGTGCAATTAACCTGCGCTACGGATAATGCTACCGCTACCACGGGCAGCGATGGTTCGTATTATTTCAGTAATGCCAGTGCTGGTAATGCGACTTTCATGAGTGCGGGGGAAAGCTGCACTTTGAGCATTGCGACAGGGCAAACGGCTTTAAATGGCTACAGCATCACTACGCAAAATGCAGATAGCGTGACGGATAATAATGCCACGACGGATATTCGTGATTCCGATGCGGACAGCAATAGCAGCATTAGCTTTACGGTGGGTAATGCAGGCGACAGCAATCATGGTTTGGATTTTGGTTATCAGGTGGCATCCGTAGTGACCAATTCCACGGTTGACCAAGCGGGGTGTGCGGCTTGGTTGAGTAATGCGACATTGGACGATGGTTCAGCCGCAGTTGGTAAGGACTTTGTGTGGGCGGTTAATAATTCTGCTGGTGTTGTTTTAATGGACATGGGAGCGGCAAAAGTTCAAACCGGAACACCCAGTTTTCCAGTTGGGGTACGCACGGTAATTTTAAGCACAGTGATTGATCAACCTTCACTCTTATCCGGTATGGGGAGTTTTGATGTGGCTGCCGATGGCACAACGTATATGGCGGCGGCTCCAGATATGGGGATTCTGACCGGAGGCAATCATGTTATTAAAATCAGTCCAGCAGGGGTGGTCTGGAACATCGTCATTCCCCCTGCGGGTGGTTCCATCGAAAAGCGCTGAAGTGGTTCTTATTGTAACGCATTTTTCGGCGTATCGTTAGAGCCACATCGAGAGATCGACCGGGAGGG
>CAZTUZ010000031.1:0-20112 GCA_964617055.1 uncultured Thiothrix sp. | reverse complement strand
TTGCTTCCCTGCGTTACGGGGTTATTTTCAAGAAAGCTTTTTCCCAGCCGGATGTTTTCACCGACTTCGTGAAGGACATTCTCGGCATTGACCTGATTATTGACCATGTGGAAACGGAGAAATCGTTTCCCAGCGCAATTGGTAATGTGAATAATCACTTTGATTTGTTCGCCGAAGACAAAGTGAACCGCATTATCGTCGATATTCAACACCGCCGTTACGCCGATCATTACCACCGTTTTTTACATTACCATTGTGCGGCATTGCTCGAACAAGCGGTGAATGCGAAAGATTACCGCCCCGCGTTGGCGGTTTACACCATCGTGGTGCTGACTTCGGGCGACAAACACGCCCGCGACATGAGCATGATCGACTTCGACCCGAAAGACCGCCACGGTCAGGGCTTGGGCGAAATTCCGCATAAAATCATTTACCTGTGCCCGAAATACCTCAATGACGAAACTCCCGAAGCATGGCGCGAATGGATGCTGGCGATCAACGACAGTTTGGATGAGCAAGTCGATACCAGCGTTTATCACAAGCCATCAGTGCAAAAAATATTCGCCTGCATTGAAAAAAGCAGCCTCACGCCGGATGACCATGCTCGCATGAAAGACGAATACAGCGAAGAGGAACTGCGCCGCGAAGAATGGGACAAAGCCGAAAAGCGCGGCGAACTCAAAAAAGCCCGCGAAATTGCCCGCAATTTATTGGATGTGCTGGACGATGCCACGATTGCCTTGAAAACGGGGCTAACCGCCGACGATGTGCGGCAATTACGGCAATAAACCTTCTGCATTACGCAGAAAAAAGCCCCATTGCTGGGGCTTTTGTGTGAGTTTACCGCGTGGGTATTAGTCTTGGATGCGGTATTCGGCGGAACGGGCGTGTGCGGTTAAGCCTTCGCCGTGGGCAAGAATCGAGGCGATTTTACCCAGTTCAGACGCGCCTTGTGCCGAACAGTCAATCAGTGAGGAGCGTTTTTGGAAGTCGTAAACCCCCAATGGGCTGGAGAAGCGCGCAGTACGAGAAGTCGGCAGAACGTGGTTGGGACCTGCACAGTAATCGCCTAATGCTTCGGCGGTGTAACGCCCCATGAAAATCGCGCCTGCGTGACGGATATGTTTTGCCATTTCACGCGGGTTTTCGACCGACAATTCCAAGTGTTCCGGTGCGATGTAGTTGGCGACTTTCACCGCTTCGTCCATGTCTTTTGCCAAAATCAGTGCGCCACGCCCTTGTAACGAGGTGCTGATAATGGCTTTACGCGGCATCGCTTCCACCAGTTTGTTAATGCTGGCTTGCACTTGCGCGATAAAGTCGGCATCGGGGCAGACGAGGATGGATTGCGCGTCTTCGTCGTGTTCGGCTTGCGAGAACAAGTCCATCGCAATCCAATCGGGGTTGGTTTTGCCATCGCAGACCACGAGGATTTCGGAAGGCCCTGCGATCATGTCGATACCGACCGTGCCATAAACCATGCGTTTGGCGGTGGCAACATAGATATTGCCAGGACCGACGATTTTATCCACTTGCGGAACGGTTTGCGTGCCATAAGCTAACGCGGCAACGGCTTGTGCGCCACCCATTGCAAACACGCGGTCGACGTTAGCAATCGCGGCGGCGGCTAATACCAGTTCGTTGACTTCGCCGTCTGGCGTAGGCACGACCATGATTAATTCCGGCACGCCTGCGACTTTCGCCGGAACAGCGTTCATTAACACCGATGACGGATACGCCGCTTTACCACCAGGGACGTACAAACCCACACGATCCAGCGCGGTAACTTGTTGCCCTAACAATGTGCCGTCGGCTTCGGTGTAGCTCCACGAATCCATTTTCTGACGTTCGGCGTAAGCCTTGATGCGTGCGGCGGCTTGTTCCAGCGCGGTACGTTGTTCCGGCGTAATGTTTTGCAAGGCTTGTTGTAAGCGTTCCAGCGGGATTTCCAATTCCGCCATGCTTGCTGCATTCATGCGGTCAAAGCGGTTGGTGTATTCGACCACCGCCGCATCGCCACGGCTGCGCACGTCTTTGAGGATGCCATTCACGGTATTGAATACCGCGTCATCCGAGACACTTTCCCACGCCAGCAAGTCTTGCAGTTCTGTCCAGAACGTTGCATCGGCGGTGTTTAAGGTTTTGATATTGAGCATAGTGATACTCCGATTAACCTTGGCGGCGTTTTTCGACCGCTTCGGCTAACTGGTGTAATACCGCGTCGGTGGTATCCCAGTTAATGCAAGCGTCGGTAATGCTTTGCCCGTAAACCAATTCGTCGCGTTTTTTGCCGTCGGCTTTTTGGTTGCCTTCCACCAAATGGCTTTCGATCATGACACCGGAAATGGCTTTGCTGCCAGAAGCAATTTGCCCTGCAACGTCAGTGGCGACTTCCGGTTGACGGCGGTAGTCTTTGTAACTGTTAGCGTGGCTGAAATCGACCATTAAGTACGGTGGCAGTTTGGCTTTTTCCAATGCAGCAACCGCAGCGGCAACGCTGTCCGCATCGTAATTGGGTTGTTGACCGCCGCGCAGAATAACGTGGCAATCTTCGTTACCTTTGGTAGCGAAAATCGCGGTACGCCCTTCTTTGGTCACGGATAAGAAATGGTGTGGACGGCACGCCGCGCCAATCGCATCCACCGCAATGTTGAGATTGCCGTAAGTGCCATTTTTGAAACCAATCGGGCAAGAAATGCCAGAGGCTAATTCACGATGACCTTGGCTTTCGGTGGTGCGTGCGCCAATCGCTGCCCAGCTAATCAAGTCCGCGATGTATTGTGGGCTGATTAAATCGAGGTATTCGGTGGCGGCTGGCATACCTTGGTTATTCAGGTCTAACAATAACTTACGCGCCATGCGCAAGCCTTTGTTAATGTGGAAGCTGTTGTCCAGATCAGGGTCGTTGATTAAGCCTTTCCAACCCACAGTAGTGCGCGGCTTTTCAAAATACACACGCATAATGATGTGCAGGTGATCTTTGAGGCTGTCACGCAAGGGTTGCAGGCGAGCCGCGTATTCCAATGCCGCATCCACGTCATGAATCGAGCAAGGCCCTGTTACCACCAATAAGCGATCATCTTCGCCGTGCAAAATGCGATGGGCATCATAACGGGCGTTATAAACCGTTTCGGTGGCTGCTTCGGTAATCGGAAATTCACGGTGTAATTCCACCGGAGGTGTTAATTCGTGCATACCGATAATACGCAGGTCGTCGGTTTGGTGTTTCATGGTTTATTCCTCAGCTCTACCGCGCTTTGAATGTGAGCGACCAGCTCACGAATCGGCGCGTGTTTCAGTTTCATGGATGCTTTATTCACAATCAGGCGCGACGTAATGTCTGCCATGTGTTCCAGTGGTGCAAGCCCGTTGGCGCGTAAGGTATTGCCCGTGTCCACCACGTCAACAATGCAATCGGCTAAACCGACCAATGGGGCAAGCTCCATTGAACCGTACAGCTTAATCACATCGACTTGGCGACCTTGTTGGGCAAAATATTGGCGCGTGCAATTAACAAACTTGGTGGCGACTTTTAGCCCCGTTTCCGGTAATGGCTTATTGGGGAAACCCGCGACCATTAGTTTACAGCGTGCGATTTGCAGATCGAGCAATTCGTAAACGTCTTGCCCGCCGTGTTCCATCAGCACGTCTTTCCCGACCACGCCTAAATCCGCTGCTCCGTATTGCACATAAGTCGGCACGTCGGTAGCACGGATCATGACAATTTTAATGTTGGGATGATTTGTATCAATAATCAGTTTACGACTGGTATCGGGGTCATCCACAGGTTCGATACCAGCGGCTTGTAACAGCGGCTTAGTATCATCGAAAATGCGCCCTTTCGAGAGCGCGATGGTAATGGTTTCTTTCATATCACTCGTTTACCCGCTGGATATTCGCACCCAGTCCAGACAGCTTTTGTTCAATGCGTTCGTAACCGCGATCCGTGTGGTAAATGCGGTCAACCGTGGTTTTACCTTTGGCGGCTAATCCTGCCAGAATCAAGCACGCCGACGCGCGTAAATCGGTTGCCATCACGGGTGCGCCTTTGAGTTCTGGCATACCTGCGACAATCGCGGTATTGCCTTCCAGACGAATGTTCGCGCCTAAACGCATCAGTTCGGCAACGTGCATCATGCGGTTTTCAAAAATCGTTTCCACCACCACGCCAATGCCTTTAGCAACGGCATTCATCGCCATGAATTGCGCTTGCATGTCGGTCGGAAAAGCTGGGTGCGGGTCGGTACGAATGTCAACGGCTTTCAGGGTGCGCCCGCGCATGTCCAGCTCAATCCAATCGTCGCCTGTGGTGACTAATGCACCTGCTTCGCTGAATTTGTGCAACACCGCTTCCAAGGTATCCGGTGCGGCTTTCAAAGCGCGAACCCGTCCGCCTGTAATGGCGGCGGCAGCTAAGAATGTGCCTGTTTCAATACGGTCAGGTAACACGGCGTAATCGACACCTTGCAGGCTTTCCACACCCTCAATGGTAATGCGGTCTGTGCCAGCACCGTGGATTTTCGCCCCCATTGCAATTAAACAGTTGGCTAAATCGACGACTTCAGGTTCACGCGCCGCATTTTCCAATACGGTTGTGCCTTCGGCGAGTACCGCCGCCATCAGTAGGTTTTCAGTACCCGTGACGGTTACGATGTCCATTAAGATACGCGCCCCTTTAAGGCGTTTGGCTTTGGCACGGATGTAACCTTCTTCGACGACGATTTCCGCCCCCATAGCTTCCAACCCTGTCAGGTGGATATTGACCGGACGTGTGCCAATCGCGCAACCACCAGGCAGGGAAACTTCCGCCTCACCGAAACGCGCCAGCATCGGGCCTAATACGAGAATGGAGGCGCGCATGGTACGCACTAGGTCATACGGTGCGCAGAAGTGCTGAATCGTTGCTGTATCAGTGTGAATATTGTTTTCGTCATCAAACTCGACTTTAACACCCATGCCAGCGATCACCGCCGCCAGCGTGGTAACGTCTTTCAAGCGTGGTACGTTGCGGATGGTCATCGGGGTTTCAGCCAGCAAGGTGGCAGCCAGTAACGGTAGTACGGCATTCTTAGCACCAGAAATGACCACATCCCCGTCCAGTGCCACCCCACCTTCGATAATCAGTTTTTGCATTGCATTAATATCCGATTCAGTCGCTTGTCAGCAAAAGGATGGAATAATAACGAAAATTGTGGCTGGATTCATCGCGTAGCACAAACTTTCATGTCATCGGTCATGCTAACGGGAACTAAATAATGTAATACCGTATCAAACGCAGCGTGATTAGGGGGAACAGACGGTAAAAGCGGGGGCGTAAACGTCTGTAGAAAAACAAAACTGGGGCTAATTAACTATGACAACAGTAAAAGACTTGGGGGGGAAGCACCTATGGCGTGCTTGCCTATTATTGCTGGGAATCCTGCACGGGGGGGCTGCACACGCTTTCTACAATAGTTATTCCGCATTGGGCACAAATACCAACGAAATCCGTGAGGATGATTCCAGCGTGCCATTCGTGGATTTGTTCAAAATCTCCCTGCCGTTTCGTGAAGCTAGCCCTTTAACCAAAGGTGATGTGCAGTACGACGCGTATGGTTGGGTCTCACGTTTGGGTACAGGCGCACAAGCAGGGACGCGATTTTTGAGTAAATTACCTGCAACTACCATTCCGCAAGGTTATTACACGGTGTTGTATGACGGTGAAGGTAAGCTCGAATACGGGAATGATGCACGTTTGGTCGAACACACCACAGGGCGTGATGTGATTATGATTGATGCAGGTAGCGATAAAGAACTAAACGCTACGTTGTTCATTAAAGCCACTAACCCCAGTAATTATCTGCGCAATATTCGTATTCTGCCACAAGGTGGTATTTGTGCCAGCAATCCGTTTCAACGGGTGCAAGGGGCAGGGCAATGCCGCGCTGGTGATTACTGGCCGTTTGAGCGCGAATACGGACGCATTATTTTTAACCCTGATTATTTAACCTACATGCGTGATTTTCGGGTGATTCGTTTCATGAATATGAGCGGTATTACGCGTAACCCCATGTATGCGTGGGAAGATCGCGCCAGTATTGACCAAGCCACATGGGGTGGGGCGGAAGGTATTCGTGGCGCACCAATGGAAGTGATGGTGGAATTGGCGAATCGTTTGCACGCCGACCCGTGGTTTTCCTTACCACACGCAGCAAGCGATGATTTTGTCAGACGTTTTGCAGATTATGTGCGTGTCAATCTCGACCCAACCCTAAAAGTGTATGTGGAATACACCAATGAGGCTTGGAATGGCATTTTCACCCAACACGCGTATGTGAAACAGCAAGGCGTGCGGTTGGGTTTAGACCCTGACCCGAATCAAGCAGCGTATAAATATTATTCGCAACGTTCGGTGGAAGTATTCAAAATTTGGGAAGGCGTATTCGGTGGCAATAATCGCCTCGTGCGTGTATTGTCGGGATTGGTTGGCAGTACTGCCATGACGAAAACCATTCTCACGCACAATGAAGCGTATCGTTCAGCGGATGCTTACGCCATTGCCCCGTATGTTTACGGTGATACCAATGCCTTGCGTCAGGCGCGAACGGTTGATGATATTTTCCGTATTATGGAAGACCCGCGTTACCCGCATTCCCTACCTAATGAGTTGATTTCCATCCGTAAACAAGCGGAAATGAGCAAAGGGTTTGGTGTGGATTTGATTGCCTATGAAGGCGGTCAACATTTGGTGGACTGGAATACGCGATCCGACAATGATCGCCTCAATCAGCTTTTCTACCAAGCCAATCGCGATGGGCGTATGGGAAATATCTACGCCAAGTTATTAAAAGGGTGGCAAGAAGAGGGCGGTAAGCTGTTTGTGCATTACACATCGCCGCGTACCTATCGCAAATACGGTAGTTTTGGCACGAAAGAATACATCACCCAGCCGAATAGCCAAGCCCCGAAATACCGCGCGATGTTGAGTTTTGCGCGTGACAATCGTTGTTGGTGGGATGGTTGTTCAGGCAATACTTTTGTGCGGCATACCAAGCCTGCGACCAGTTTAGAAGCGATGAAAACTTTATCCGAGCCATTGGATAACACTGCCCCACAATACAGCGATGCGGGGGCAACTAGCGGATCAGTCACGCCGAACTCAGCGCGTCCAACCAGTCCGACGGATGTGGATCAACCAATCGCCAGCAATACGCACGCAACGCGGGTATTGGTTTCCATGCGTGACAACGCAACGGGAGCGGATACACCTGTAGGAGCTGATGCGGTTGTGAATATGGCGCATTCGCCCAATAACCCTTGGCAACGTACGGGCGGCTATGCGTTACGTTCAGTGGTAAATGGGCAAATTGCCAATACCCAAGATTTAGCGGCTGTGTGGCAAGCCAGTTGGGATCAACGTCATCTATACCTGCGTATCGCGGTGGAAGACGATAGTTTCCAAGGGGATTCGAGCATTCCATGGGACGATGATGCGGTGGAAGTCTATCTAGATGCAGATGGTTCGGGTGCAGGAAATTACGATGGCACTAACGACTTCCATTTTATTTTTAGTGTGAAAGATAATCGTGTCGCTTTAGGGAAGAACTCACCGCAAGACGAACGTATTCCCATGAACCATCGCGTTGTGCGCGAAGGTAATGGTTATATTCTCGAAGCAACAATCCCTTGGTCTGCTTTACGGGTTCGCCCACAAACAGGGTTACGCCTAGGGTTGGATATTCACGTTGATGACGATGATGACGGCGGCGCACGCGACGGTAAACTAACATGGCATGACCATCAGGACGAAGCGTGGCGTAACCCCAATACGTTTGGGCGTGTGGTTCTAGGGGAATAATAATCGTGAGGCGATGGCCGCTGTTTCTGATGGAGTGAAACAGCGGTCTAACATGACGCGATTAGCTCACCAATGCTAGCAGCGCGTTACGGTATTCGATAGTGACGGGCTGTTGGTTTTGATCTTTTAACACACCACCTAATTCCGCCGTTAAGCGTTCGGCAGTGTGTAGGAAATCTCGCACTGCATCACTGTCATCGATCAAGCTGGGTAAGTCGAGAATCAGGGATAAACCAGGGGTGGTTTCCTCCACCAACTCTTCAGGGATTAGTGTCCACGGTTTAACACCATTGGCAATGCTGAACAGGCTGGCCTCGCCACTTTGGGTCAGAATATAACGGTGGAAAATATCCATTTCGCCAAAATATAGCCCCGTTTTTTCTAACGCTTTTAGTACAGTGTTACCTTGGAAGCCCATTTCAGTATCTGCTGCAACAAACAAAATTAACTGCGGCGGTAATTGTGCTGCTTTCGCAACTGGCGTGTTTTCCTGATGTACTGCATGGGGTTCATTGATACCGGACATCATAGCATCGGACATGTGGCGTGCGTTGGATGACGGGCGTTTGCCATCACGAGCGGCGACATCATCCAACACGCTAGAGGTTTCATTGCCATCTGTATCGCGCAGTACAGGCACGTTCTCGTCACGTTTTTTGGGTAAGTTGCGGCGTGACAGACGGCTAATGACATAAATAGCGACCAACGCCAGCAGTCCTAACACCATGATAACGAGGCTTATGAGTTCCATTTTAAATCCTTCTGTATCCTTGCCTTAGGCGTTTCATCAACCATTCGCTAGTTTGACAGCTTCAGCCATATCCACCGCTACCAGCCGCGAGACACCTGCTTCACGCATGGTAACACCGATTAAATTTTCGGCAAGTTCCATCGTGGTTTTGTTGTGTGTAATAAAAATAAATTGTACTTGTTGTGCCATGTGTCGCACCAGTTCGCAAAAGCGTCCGACATTCGCTTCATCCAACGGCGCATCAACTTCATCCAGCAAACAAAACGGCGCGGGATTCAGCTCAAAAATGGCAAACACTAAGGCTACCGCTGTTAAAGCTTTTTCGCCACCCGACATTAAATAAATGCTGGAAATTCGTTTCCCTGGTGGACGTGCCATGATCGCCACACCTGTGGTTAGCACATCATCCCCTGTCATGGTGAGATAACATTCCCCCCCTCCGAATAAGCGTGGGAACATATCCTGCAAACGGTTATTAATGTGGTCGAATGTCGCTTGAAAACGAGTGCGTGTTTCGCGGTCGATTTTACGAATCGCCGTTTCTAAAGTCTCTAATGCCGCGACTAAATCCGCATTTTGCTGATCGAGATACTGTTTACGTTCATTGTGCGCTTGGTATTCCTCAATCGCCGCCAGATTAATCGCCCCCAACCGCTGAATACTGCGTTGCGTGGTTTCCAACTGCTGCTGCAAAACCGTGACATCCGTATGGCCTAATTCCGCTTGTAAGCTTAGAGCATTGCACTCGGTTTGCGCGAATTGTTCGGCAAGGGTTTGTTCACGCACTTGATCAGCTTGCCACGCGAGTTTGGCGTTATCTTGCACGGTGCGTAATTGTTCCGTCAAACGTTCGGCTTGTTGGCGTGCTTGTTCGTGTTCCCGAATGCGATTATCCAAAGCTTGCACGTTTTGTCGTGCTTGATTCAGGCTTTGTTCCACCACGCCAGCATGATCCCGCGCTTGCACTAAAGCGGCTTGTAATGCTTCTAACGGTGCGTCGTGTTCCAGCACTTGTATCAATAAGGTTTCGCGCTGTTCTTTCAAGGTGGTTAAACGTTCGGTGGTGCGTGCCACTTGCTGTTGGCTATGAGTGAGTTGATGGCGTTGGTTTTGCAAATCCACCCGTAATGCCAGTAATGAGTCTTGTAACTCACGCACGGCTTTGCGGTGTTCACTAACACGGTGTTGCAAAGCATCGCGGCTGGCGACTAATTGTTCACGGTTAAGTTGCGCGATTTCTAACGCTTCCAAGGCGGCATTACGCTGTGCAGTAGCCATTAAATGCGCTTCTTGTTGCTCGTCGAGTTGCGCTTGTAATTCGTCAAGTTCGTGGCTTATTTGACTGCGCCGTTGTGCCACTTGCGCTTCACGTTGTTGTAAGGCGGTCATGCGGCTGTGACATTCGGCTTCGCTACGGTGCAAGCGATTCACTTCGTTTTGTGTGTGCTGGCGTTGCTGTTCCGTGTCGCGCAATTGTTCGCGCAAGGTGTCGGTGGCGGTTTGTGCAGCCGTCAAACTGGCTTCCAGCGTGAGTAACTGGGCGCGTAAGTGCTCGATTTCTTGTTGGCGTTGCAATACACCGCTGTTTGCGTCGTCGCGTTTGCACCAGCGTACCCAATTGCGTCCCACCCACACACCATCGCGGGTAATGCAGCTTTCGCCATGCGCTAGTTGCTGTTGCAAAGCGAATGCACTGCTCATGTCATCCACACAGCGAATGCCTGCGACTAACTGTCGCGCTGCGATGGGGGATTCAATGCAATCGGCAAGGTAAAGTGTTTGCCCTGCTGGAACGTTAAGGTCATACGCAATATTTAACAGGGTAACGCTGGCATTCGGTGCGGGTAATGCCGCCAATTCGGTGACGCAAAGCGCGGCTAAATCCGCCGCCAGTACGGTTTCCACTGCCATTTCCCAACCCGCTGTCACGCGCAAAGCTTCGGCAAGGCGCGGTTGTTGGGCAAGCCCGTGGTGTTGCAACCATTGCTGTAAACTTTTCTGGGTTTTATTTAATCCAGCTTGTTGCAAGGTTTCCAACGATGCTAAACGCCCTTGCGCGGCTTGGCGTTGCGAACGCTGCTGATCCAAAGTGGTTTGTAATTCGCGTTGGCGTTGCTGCTGTTGTTGCAAGGTGGCGGTTAAGTGGGCTAACTGCGTTTGCGCTTGTTGTAATGCGGCGTTGCAAGCGTGATGCTGTTCGCTCAATGCTGCTAATTCCTCACCATAACGCTGATTGGTGAGTTGCGCGGCTTCTTGGTGCAAACGTTCTAAGCGTTGTTGGGTTTGCTGCCATTGGCGTTCGAGTTGTTCCATCCGCACTTTTTCGACTTGCGCTTGACGGGTTGGCTCGGCGATTTGTTGTTGAACGGCGTGCCATTGTTCTTGCCAATCGTTAAGTGCAGTTTCGGCATCGAACAAAGATTCTTCCGCCATTGCCACTTGTGCGTTTAATTCGCTTTCTTGCGGTTCGAGTTCGCGGATTTTCTGGTTACTGTTAAACAGTTTATTGCGATCTTCGGCAACGTGGCGCAACGCTTGGCTAATGTCTTGTTCGAGTTGGCGCAGTGCGTCTTGCTGGCGGCATTGCAATTCGTGTTGATGCTGTAAGTTTTGTTCAAGGCGCGTAATCGCTGCACCTGCTTGGTAATACTCGCCTTGCACATGATTAAAACGCTCGTTAGCTTGCGCGTGTTCTGTACGCCATTGCGTTAATTGCGCCGCCAAGGTTTGGGTAGCGGCTAATTGCGCCTGAAATGCTTGTGCATGTTGATTTAACACTTGTAATTGCGCGGCATTACTGGCTTGCAAAGCTTGCCATTGCAGTAATAACACACTGGCGCGGGTGCGGCGTTCGACTTCGCGTAATTCCCGAAAACGTTGCGCGGCTTTGGCTTGCTTATCCAAGCGTTCAAGCTGCTTATCCAATTCATCGCGTAAATCGGTGAGGCGTGCGAGGTTTTCACGGGTATTGGCAATGCGCGTTTCGGTTTCGCGGCGACGTTCTTTGTAACGGGATATACCTGCGGCTTCTTCCAATGTATTACGCAATTCTTCCGGCTTGGCTTCGATCAAGCGCGACATCATGCCCTGTTCGATAATGGCGTAACTGCGCGGTCCTAAACCCGTGCCTAAGAAAATGTCGGTAATGTCACGGCGACGGCAGCGCGTGCCATTTAAGAAGTATTTGGATTCGCCGTCGCGACTGATTTGGCGTTTGATGGCAATTTCCGCGTATGGTGCGTATTCGCCGCCGAGTTTGCCCGCGTTATTGTCAAACACCAATTCCACGGAAGCCAAGCCGACGGGTTTGCGTGACGATGAGCCATTGAAAATCACGTCGTCCATTGAAGAGCCGCGTAAATGCTTGGCGGATGATTCGCCCATGACCCAACGTACCGCATCAATGGTGTTGGATTTGCCACAACCATTCGGACCTAAAATCCCCGTGAGGTTACTACGCAGCTCCAGCGTTACGGGGTCGACGAAACTTTTGAAGCCCGCAATGCGGATTTTGCTCAAGCGCACTCGAAATTTTCCTGATTTTGCGGCGAGGTAATGGACAAATCGGTAAGCATGATATAAAACCAGCGCGTTTTCAACATCCGCCCGACTGTGCATCGGGTGTTATCAGGAGTCCCGATATGTCTACTCGCCCAAGCAAAGAACTTGAAACCTTTTTAAACCCGAATCCACAACGCGATTACACGATTCGCATTGATGTGCCGGAATTTACCTGCATTTGCCCGAAAACAGGTCAGCCGGATTTCGCACAATTCAAAATCGAATACGTTGCTGATGACAAGTGCGTTGAGCTGAAATCGCTGAAACTGTACATGTGGAGCTACCGCGAAGAAGGTGCATTCCACGAAGCCGTCACCAATAAAATCTTGGAAGATTTGGTTGCCGCCACAGAACCACGCTTTATGCGTTTAACAGGTGTGTGGAATGTGCGCGGTGGGATTTACACCACCGTGGTAGTTGAACACCGTAAAGATGGTTGGATTCCTGCACCAAAAGTCGAATTGGCGTAAGCCACTTTCCGGCGTGTTAGCGATGGCTCATCGAATGGATGACAAAGGCGGGCGCAACGCGGCACAATACCGCCTTCTGTTTGACTAATTGACAGGGTTTGCAATGGCTAACTTTTCCGGCATGTATCCTTACACTCGTATGCGTCGGATGCGGCGCGACGATTTTTCCCGTCGTTTGATGCGTGAAAACGTACTCACCGCCAATGATTTGATTTGGCCTGTGTTTGTGTTGGAAGGTGAAAATCAACGTGAAGCGATTACTTCCATGCCGGGTGTGGAACGCTTAAGCATTGATTTATTGGTGGAAGAAGCCAAAGCCGCTGCCGCATTGGGCATTCCCATGATGGCGATTTTCCCCGTGACACCACCCGAAGCAAAATCCGCCAAGGCTGAAGAAGCATGGAATCCCGACGGTCTAGCGCAACGGGCGGTGCGTGCGTTGAAAGCTGCCGTGCCAGAAATGGGGGTGATGACCGACGTAGCGTTAGACCCGTTCACCACACACGGTCAAGACGGTTTGATGGACGATAACGGTTATATTTTGAACGATGAAACCGTTGCTGCGCTGGTCAAACAAGCCTTATCGCACGCGGAAGCGGGGGCGGATGTGGTCGCACCTTCCGACATGATGGATGGGCGTATCGGCGAAATTCGTGATGTTTTAGAACAATACGGGCATTTAAACACGCGCATTATGGCGTATGCGGCAAAATACGCGTCGAGTTTTTATGGGCCGTTCCGTGATGCGGTTGGTTCGGCGGCAAACCTTAAGGGTGGCAATAAATACAGCTACCAAATGGACCCCGCCAATAGCAACGAAGCTTTACGCGAAGTCGCGCTCGACCTGCAAGAAGGTGCGGATATGGTCATGGTCAAACCAGGAATGCCTTATTTGGACATCGTGCGTTTGATCAAAGACGAATTTAAAGCCCCAACCTTCGTTTATCACGTCAGTGGCGAATACGCCATGCTCAAAGCCGCTGGCATGAACGGCTGGATCAATGAAAAAGCCTGTGTGATGGAAGCGTTACTCTGCATGAAACGCGCAGGTGCGGATGGCATCTTGACCTACTACGCCAAACAAGTCGCCGAGTGGTTGAAACATGGCTGATCGTTACGCCGTTTTTGGTAATCCTATCGCGCATAGCAAATCACCCCGCATTCATACCTTGTTTGCTGAACAAACGGGTGAAGCGGTGGTGTACGAAGCGCGTTTGGCGGAAATTGGGCAGTTTGCCGCAGCAGTGGCGCAGTTTCGCGCAGAAGGTGGGCGAGGTTGCAATGTGACCGTGCCGTTTAAACAAGATGCGTGGCAATTAGCCGACGAACTCAGTACCGATGCTGCTCGCGCTAAAGCGGTGAATACGTTGGTATTGCGTGCGGATGGTTCGATTTACGGTGCGAATACGGATGGTATTGGATTGGTGCGTGATCTACAGCAAAATCATGGGATTAGCTTGCAAGGTAAACGCATTTTAGTGTTGGGAGCGGGGGGCGCGGTGATGGGTGTATTGCAGCCGTTACTTGCCGAACGGCCTCAATCCGTTTTTGTGGCGAATCGCACAGCCGCTAAAGCCGTCGCGTTAGCTGAGGCTTTCGCCGATGCAGGCAAGGTAAGTGGTGGTGGATTTACCGACATTCACGGTGAATTTGACTTGATTATTAATGGCACGGCGGCGAGTTTGCAGGGCGATTTACCGCCATTACCGCAAGGTTGTTTGGCGCAAGGCGGCTGTACTTATGACATGATGTATGGCGCGAAACCTACCGCTTTCGTGCAATGGGGCAATGCGCAGGGAGCGGCACAAGCTTTGGATGGTTTAGGCATGTTAGTTGAACAAGCCGCCGAAGCGTTTTTTATTTGGCGTGATGTTCGCCCTAATACCAAGCCGATTCTGGCGCAATTACGCGCAGAATTAGCGCAAAATTGATTCAAGCTTTCTGATAAATATCACTCCCTTGAGCCTTCGCCTGTGCCAAGCTGTGCATAATGGTTAGCAAGGGAGTGATGCTATGTCCATCTTCAAGCAGTCTTTATTTGCTGGGATTTTTATCGCAAGCATGATGGGGCAAGTCAGTTATGCGACTGATAATACGCCTGTGGATT
The DNA here is from genome assembly GCA_964617055.1 of uncultured Thiothrix sp. Taxonomy (GTDB): domain Bacteria; phylum Pseudomonadota; class Gammaproteobacteria; order Thiotrichales; family Thiotrichaceae; genus Thiothrix. The sequence goes on along the minus strand of CAZTUZ010000031.1, from coordinate 5,386 downwards.
TGAAAGTGGGTGAGAATTTATACGGTCAATTGTGTTTTGCTTGTCATAACGAGGGCGTTTTCAGTGCGCCACGGTTAGGGGTGAAAGCAGATTGGCAATCGCGCTTACCAATGGGGATTGATACCTTATACAAGGCGGTGATTGAAGGCCCTAATCACATGTATTCTAAAGGTAATAGCCCGCTTGAATCGGAGGGGCAAATTAAAAGCATGATCGCTTTTATGATGGATTCCGTTACCGATGAACAAAACCGTAAAACCATTGATACTGCAACCCCGACAGAAAAGGAACGCCATCTGTGGTTGGTGCGTGGTTACAAACTCTACGATGATATTTGCTTTAAATGCCATGATACGGGCGAAGCAGGTGCGCCGCGTTTGGGGGTGAAAGAAGATTGGGCGGGGCGTAAAAATAAAGACATTGACGCACTGACTAAAAGTATTGTGGAAGGCAAAGGGCACATGTATGCGCGGGCGGGAACGGCGAATTATTCCGAAGCCGATTTTAAAAGCATGATCGCCTACATGCTCAGTACTGTGGAAAAGCCAACTGAGCCTGCTAAGCCAGTGCTCAAGCCTTGATTTAACTAGGGTTGTCGACAGGTGGTCATTGTCTTACAAGTTTGATAGGGTAAACTGATGCAGCATAACAATCATTAACTAATGTGAGGAATTGCTATGCCGCAAATCATTATTCAATACAAACTAAAGGCGGGTATCAGTCGGGAAACCTACGAACACTGGACACGCACCACGGATTACCCAGCAATGCGTGGTTTGCAGCGTGTGGCACGTTTCACCAATCATCGCACGGTGAAAAACCTGATGAGTGATGCCGCACCATCGGTGGATTACGTTGAGTTTTTTGATATTCCAGATTTGGCAGGGTTTCTTGGCGAAGACATGGGAGGGGATGTGGTACAAAAAGTCATGGGCGAATTTATGCAGTTCGTCGAAAACCCTGAGTTCTTAATCGCTGAAGAAGTGGTGTGACCATTTTGGAGAAGGCGTGGAGTCGCGCACCCCACGCTTTTGCCTTAAGTGCCCAACGGTGAGATATTCAGGGTGCGCAACATGGCACACAAACGAATCAAGGGTAAACCAATCAATGCGGTAGGGTCATCGCCCTGCATACGTTGGAATAAGGTGACACCTAAGCCTTCCGATTTAAAACTGCCTGCACAGTTATAAGGTTGTTCTTGGTGCAGGTAACTGTCGATTTCTGCTAAGGTCAGTTCGCGGAAAGTCACGTCAAACGGCACAACTTCCAGTTGATAACTGCCATCGCGTCCATCATACAAACACAATCCGGTAAGAAAACGCACGGTTTGCCCCGCAGCGGCTTGCAGTTGTGCCACCGCATTGGCATGGGTGTGTGGTTTGCCGATGACTTGTTCGCCGAGTACTGCGCATTGATCCGAACCAATGACCAGACTGTTAGGATGCGTCGCTGCTACCGCTTGGGCTTTTTCCAAGGATAAGCGTTGCACCATTGCTGTGGGACTTTCACCTGTGTGGCGTGTTTCGTCAATGTCGGGAGCGGCTGTGGTAAATGGCAGACGCAACCGCTGCATTAATTCGCGGCGAAATGGTGATGTTGAACCCAAAATCAATGGCGTAGGTAAGTTATTGCTAATCATGCGTTCGTTACTGAAGTTCTTCGGAAAAGATGCGCATAATACGGCAAGCACGGCGTTTAACCCAAATAGCATAAGTGAATAAAAAACCCAGAAATTGCTTTACACCCACGGGGTGGGATTCATATAATCCCGCGCTTATGTTGAATAGGCTACCTGTAGAAGTAAATCCCTTTCGTCTAGTTGAGCAACGCAAGTGCTTGACTGGCCTTTTGCCGTTTAAACAATTGTCACGCCTCGCGGAAGTGGCATTGGAAAGTACGGGGGATTTTACCGTGAAATTGGAATTTACACGCAGCACCAGTGGTTTGCCCATGATTCAGGGGAATATCCAAGGCTGTGTGGTGTTGGAATGTCAACGTTGCTTGCAACCCGTTTCATTTCGCATTAATAGCCAGATACAAGTAGCATTGACGACGTTTCAGTCGGATGATCGACCCGAACAAGAAGGTTTTGAAACTTGGTTAGTGGAAGATGAACGGCTGTTTATTCAGGATTTCGTTGAAGATGAAATTCTTCTTGCTCTGCCATTCGTGGCAAAGCATGAGCAGTGTGAACCAGCACGACCGTTGATTGAAGCAACCATCGAATCGGTGTTGGAATCCTCTGTAAATCAAGTTGCGCAAGTGGATGAGCAGGCGAATGCCAAAAAAAATCCCTTTGCAGTGTTAAAAGATTGGAAAAAAACGGAGTAACAGGCAATGGCAGTCGGTCAAGCCCGAATGACACGTTCAAAACGCGGTATGCGTCGCTCTCACGATGCGCTGAAAAACCCTACCCTTTCTGTGGATGCAGTATCGGGTGAAACTCACCTGCGTCACCACATGACGAAAGACGGTTTCTACCGTGGTCGTCAAATCATCAAAAATGCGGTCGAAGTGGAAGACGACGCTGAGTAAGCGGCTATCGTTGCACGCTTTCACAACGCAATCGTCTAAAATCGCGGGCTTGACCCGCGATTTTTCTTTGAGGATAAGGGGACAGGCATGAGTGGAGAATATCGCATTGCGTTAGATGCGATGGGTGGCGATCACGGGTTGTCAGTGGTAATACCAGCCGCGTTAGAAGCATTAACACAGTTTCAGGACATTCAACTGATTCTAGTAGGTGATGAGAGTCAGATTCAGGCAATGTTGGCTCAAGAATCATGTGCTAAGCAGTTGACCGTTTGCGGTACAGCGCGTTTGCGGATTCATCATGCATCGCAGGTGGTGCAAATGGATGAAGCTCCGGCGATTGCACTGAAAAATAAAAAAGATTCCTCCATGCGTGTGGCGATTAATCTGGTGAAGGCTGGTGATGCCGATGCGGTGGTTAGTGCTGGGAACACGGGCGCATTAATGGCAACGGGGCGGTTCGTGTTGAAAACGTTACCCGGTATTGATCGTCCAGCAATTTGTAGCATTCTGCCTGCTGTTAAAGGTCATACGCACATGCTGGATTTGGGTGCGAATGTTGATTCCGAAGCTGAACATCTTTATCAGTTTGCGCTGATGGGGTCAGAGCTTGTGAAAGCCATTGACGATAATCCGAATCCGCGCGTGGGTTTGCTAAACATTGGGCAAGAGGCGATTAAGGGTAATGAGCAGGTTAAAGCCGCAAATAATTTACTCCAAGGCAGCCCATTGAACTATATTGGTTATGTTGAGGGGGATGATATTTACCACGGCGAAGTTGATGTGGTGGTGTGTGACGGATTTGTCGGAAATGTTGCGTTAAAAACCAGTGAAGGACTCGCTAAAATGGTTTCCGCGCAGCTCAAAAAAGAGTATTCCGCTAATTTATTTACCCGCCTTGCAGCATTGATCTCTCTGCCAGTGCTAAAATCATTCCGGCGCAAGTTTGACCCCAGACGATACAATGGAGCAAGCTTGTTAGGCTTGCAGGGTATTGTAGTGAAAAGTCATGGTGGAGCGGACAGTGTGGCGTATGCGAACGCCATTGCGATTGCGCGTACCGAGATTATCAAACAAGTCCCGCAGCGTATTCATAAACAGTTGGAAAACTTGCTCGCACAGAGGCTAAACGCATGATCTATTCACGAATTACCGGAACTGGCAGCTATTTGCCAGAAAAAGTGCTAACCAACAAAGAATTAGAACATCTAGTGGAAACCACGGATGAGTGGATTGTTGAGCGTACCGGTATTCGTCAGCGTCATGTGGCAGAAACAGAATCCGCTTGTGATTTGGCGGTGGTTGCGGCGCAACGTGCTTTGGAAATGGCGGGTAAACAGCCAGAAGATGTTGATTTAATCGTGCTGGGTACATCCACACCTGATTTGATTTTCCCCAGTACTGCTTCTTTATTACAAGGGCGTTTAGGCATCCGTAACGGTGGGGCTGCATTTGATGTGCAAGCCGCTTGTTCTGGCTTTGTCTTTGCTCTTAGTACAGCAGATAAATTCATCAAAAGCGGTGCGAGTAAGTGCGCTTTAGTTGTGGGTGCGGAAACCATGTCACGCTTGATGAACTGGGAAGATCGCGGAACGTGCATTTTATTTGGTGATGGTGCGGGTGCAGTGGTGTTGGAAGCCAGCGACGAAGCGGGCATTTTGTCCACGCATTTGCACACCGATGGCAGTTACGAACACTTGTTGAATGTAGCGGGTGGTGTATCGCGTAATGCTGAAACCTTGCGTGAAGGCAAGGCGTTCCTGCAAATGAAAGGTAACGAAGTATTCCGAGTGGCGGTAAATACGTTAGGGCGTATTGTCGATGAAACCTTGGATGCTAACCAAATGAGCAAAAGCGATGTGGATTGGTTAGTGCCGCATCAAGCCAATATTCGCATTATCCAAGCGACTGCTAAAAAACTAGATATGCCAATGGATCGCGTGGTCGTGACAGTGGACAAACACGGCAATACCTCGGCGGCTTCCATTCCATTAGCATTGGATGCGGCGGTGCGTGATGGACGTATTAAACGCGGTGAAACCATTCTGCTGGAAGCGTTTGGCGGCGGTTTCACATGGGGTTCGGCGTTGGTACGCTTCTAAGGCAAGCACAATGGCAACTGAAATCGAACGCAAATTTTTATTGGTTTCTGATGAATGGCGGGCGTTGGTTCGTCATTCAGAAAGTTTCCGTCAAGGTTATCTGAATAACAGCAAACGCGCTTCGGTGCGGGTGCGCATTGCGGATGGTCAGGCGACATTGAACATCAAAGGCATGACCATTGGTGTGCAACGTCCCGAATACGAATACGACTTGCCGTTACAAGATGCCACTGAATTACTGGAGCAATTGTGCGAGCGTCCGCTGATTGAAAAAACGCGCCATTTCGTGGAGTTTGGCGGTAAAACATGGGAAATCGACGAATTTCACGGCGATAACCAAGGTTTAATCGTTGCCGAAGTTGAATTGGATGCCGCTGATGAAACCATCACCCTACCAACATGGGCGGGCAAGGATGTCTCCCATTTACCACGTTATTACAACGTTAGCCTAACACAACACCCATTCAGCCAATGGTCGGCTGAAGAACGAGATTAGCATCACTCATGACATTTTCTGAACTCGGCCTCGCCGAGCCGCTGTTGCGTGCCATCAGCGAACAAGGTTACGAAATACCCACTCCGATTCAAGCACAAGCCATTCCTGTCGTATTAGCGGGCAAAGATTTAATGGCCGCCGCCCAAACGGGAACAGGCAAAACGGCGGGTTTTACTCTGCCATTGTTGCACCGTTTAATGGAAAGCCAACAGCGTGTTAATGCCAATCAAGTACGGGCATTAGTGCTAACGCCAAC
>CAZTUZ010000030.1:0-20511 GCA_964617055.1 uncultured Thiothrix sp. | reverse complement strand
ATTGTCACAATTAGGTGGCGTACTATTGTCTTCATTGTCATAGCTCATTGCCCAACGTCCCGAGCCAAAGCCACCGCTGGCAACATCACGATAAGGGTAGCCAACCCATGCTGGCATGAAGTCGGCAAAGCCTTCGCGTAAGGCCATGCCCAAACGGGTAGGGTAGCAGGAGTTCAGCGAGTGCGAACCACCAGAACCTGCCGGACGTTTATTGCCCCAATAACGGTTGTTCAATTGGTGCGACATTTCATGAACTACTACGTCAGCTTCTGTGCCGTGCGCGGCGGTTAACCAAATTTCGCCACTGGTGTTAGCACAACTCCACGGTACGCCGCTGCCGTCGCCACAGTCGTACCAAGTATTGGGAAACCAGAACTTGAGGGGACTGGAAGGTACGGGATTCACTCCGCCATCCCAATACAAGCGTGACCACATCCACATGGCGGCATCGGTTAATTCCCCAACACCATTGGCCGCGCCACCGTCTGTATCAGCGTACCAATGCCCAATATTGCGAGAGGTTGTGAGATTGCTAAAGTCATGCCCCCAACGATAGGTATTACCGCTTTGGTCTTGTGGGCGATAGTAAGTATTGTTGGAAACGTATAACACGCGCACAGACGTGCTGGCAGGGACATTCATGACCCAAGTACCATTGGACTGCACCCATGTCGAACCGACTTTAGTACCACCAACCCATGCTTCTACCGCAAATCCCCACGCTGGGTGTAATGCATGGTCAGAAGTCCATTTCGTGGAAAACGTACCCGATAACGCCACGTCAGCCTGTGCCGTGATAGGGCTGGCATTAGGGACATCGGCAGCATTCGGAGTGCCATTATCGTTGTAACAGATTTGCGCACCCGCTAATCCAGAGCCTTGCGAACGCACCGCGACTAGGGTTTCCTTCAGGCGTGCGCCACCGTCATTAACTGTTACGCTAGGGAGCAGAATATTGCGACGGTAAGCAGCAATATCCACGGGGAGTGTTGCGGCATTTTGGGTGTAAGACTTTAAGCCCATGCGGTTAAAGGAGTTATTACCCGTTTGTCCTGTGCCGAAAATGTCCTTGTAAGTGCCCGCATACCATTCGCATTTACTGTTCATGCGGAAATAGGGATCAATTGTGAGTTGCGAATCGGCAGGCTTATTGCGTAGTGTTCGTGCCAAACTTTGAGGGTCTTTTAACCCCAATTCGATTTGGTTGCGTTCAAGAACATAAACATCAGCATTCAGGCGGGGGCTTAAACCTTCATCGCTGCATCGCAGAAAATCCACTTGAATTTTGGTTTCCGCGCTTTGTCCTGGTTGGATCAACACTAGGTCTTCTGTAGGGCAGGTACGCCAACGTTGGTCGGGCGATTTCCAGTCTTGCACATAACTGGGAACAACGCTTTTGCTACGGATCACTTCCGCTAGATTGGATAATGGTTTGCCTTTGGTTTGTGGGTCTTCACCACAATGGGGGAAAACGACGGCTAGGTATTGTTCCGATAGGATTTTAGAACCAGCGCGTAGTTTAACGGTGTATTGCGTATCAGCATCGGGGGTAACATCTGGGGTGGCAAGCCCTTTTAGTGTGTCATAACTGATGTCAAATCCAGCACCAATAGGCTGGTCGGCGTAATTAGGGGTGGAATAGAAACTAAGTAACCCAATGAGTGGGTATAGGATGCGTTTCATAACCTATTCCTCGAGTAGCGGCGGATAATGAGGTGGGGAAACACTGCGTGTTATCAATACATCTCCCTCAGAGATTGATACAAGGCATTAATGACCAGTGTAATATCCAAAACAAAACCAATAAAGCCCTTTTCTGACAAAAGCACGCGGTTTGCTGGTATTTTATTCAATTTAAAGCGTGAGTTAAGCCAATATGAAGGTGGTAAGCATAGCAAGATTGGTATGCTTCTTAACGCAAATACCACGGCATAACAGATAAGTGGTGATGGTTGTTAATCAGTAAATCTGATAATTTGCGGGGTTAATCACAACAATAATCGAATTGGCACTTAAGGTTATGAAAAACCGTTTCTTGCTCTGTAGTGGGATATTGTGGCTCGTGATCGACGCACAAGCCGCTCAAGTGATTACACCGACGCAAGCCACCTTAACGGTGAATAGTAGCGGCAGTTTCAGTTATATCCCCCTATACAACGTCACAACCCCGACTACAGTGAATAGCACGGGTCTGGGAATACGCGTTCATTTTAATTCGCAAGCCTTGCAATGGCAGGGGGTGACAGCACGCTTTGCCAACGGTGCAATGCCGTTAAGCGACATCATGAGCGATAGCGACAATCTGGATAATGACACCACCACAGATCAGTTTGTGATTAGCGCGTGGGTGGATACCGCCGCGCAATGGACAGCAACGGCAACGTTACCACAGCCATTATTGCAAGTGCAGTTTCAAACGGTTAGTGGTTTTAGTGGGCAAACTGTGATTCGTACCACGGCTATCGCCACCGCTGATGATACAGATTTTACCAGTACACCCATGACCGTCACGGTAACGCCTGCCAATACCAGCGGTGTGAAAGTGCAATTACGCGGTGTGTTACAAGGGGCTTATAGCAGCAACACAGGGTTAATGCGTGATGATTTGCGTAGTGCGAATTTGTTGCCCACCACGCAGCCGTATGTGGCATGGGGGTATAATGGCATGGAAACGGTTAGCTCCAGCGCGTTAACCGTGACTGGAAACGATGCAATCGTCGATTGGGTTCTGGTGGAATTGCGTAATGCGGCTGCGCCTAGCAGCGTTATTGCCACGCAAGCCGCTTTATTGCAACGCGATGGCGATGTGGTGGATGCGTCTACACAAAGCCATGATTTAACCTTTACCACGCTCAGTGCGGGGAATTATTACGTTGTATTACGTCACCGCAACCATTTAGGTGTGATGACACAAGCCTCATTGCCTTTAAGCAGTACTGCCGTACCAGTCGATTTCACTACCACCACGACAGCCGTGTACGGCTCGAATCCCACGCTCATCACAGGTACACAACGCTTGTTGTGGGCGGGTGATGTCAATGCGGATAACCAGCTAATCAGTGACGGGCAAAATAACGATAAAAACAAAGTATTAGGCGCGTTATTGATGGATGCAGATAATACTAATGCAGCAACGAATTTCCAAATCACGGCTTATCACAGTGCAGATATTAATCTCGACGGTAAGGTGATTTATGCAGGGCCTAGTAATGAAGTGAATAGCGTGTTGGGCAATGTACTGCTGCACCCGAGCAATAGCTCCGCGAGTACCAATTACATTTTAAAAGGTACATTACCCTGATTTTAATTTGGTAACCTTTATGCAATTACCTTTTTTTACGGTCATTTTAGGACTTTGTTGTACGTTGAGTAGCGTAACGTTCGCTGCCGATAATGCGCCTGAAGTCACCCCAGAAGTATTTCAAGCTGCTCAAACAGCAGCAACGCTGAAACCAAGTTTGCGTTTTGACCCAGATAAAACGACAGCAGCGCGACGCAGTGCTAGTACGCAAGCCGTGTCTATGCAGTATGCCTTACCCGCTTTAACAGATAGCGAGCAACAGGCATTACAAACAACAGGTAATGCCACTGATAAAAGCTTGAAAACAGGGCTTAAGGTAGGCATCGGACGAGCATTGCCCAGCGCATTAAGTAGCAAAGTGGATTTAAGTCAATGGGCGTGGCAAAGCGTTGATGGTGGACAAGTAGCGCATTTCACATTCAGTTCCAATGGTGCGGAACGGGTGCGGTTACAGGTGCAAGTCGGCGCATTACCAACAGGCGTGGAATTACGCTTTTACGCGCCTGATGATACTGGAACGGTGTTCCTAGCCGATTTAACTGCACAATCCACGTTGTGGTCGCCCACTGTGGGCGGCGATAGCATCAGTGTCGAAGTCTTTTTGCCCACTACGTTGCCAGCTAGCGCGGTGGAACTGAGCTTTGTGCAATTGTCACATTTTGTGCTTGATCCTGCGGCAGCGGTGTTGAAAAGTAGTGCGTCCAGCACAGCAGATTACAGCACTTGTCAGGTGGATTTGGCATGTGCCAGCAGCGAATGGCAAGCCACGGGCAAAGCCGTAGCGCGGTATGTTTTTACCGACACAGATGGTTACAGTTATTTGTGTTCAGGAACGTTGTTAGCAGACGGTGATAGCAGTACACAGATTCCGTATTTTTTTACAGCAGCGCATTGCGTGAGTAATGCCACTGCTGCCAGCACGATGGAAATGTTCTGGTTATACGCCAATTCCACTTGTGGCGGGAATGATGCCAGCGCAGTGCAAACCACGGGTGGGGCGCAATTATTGGTAACAAAGCCAGCTTTTGATACCACTTTGGTGCGCCTGAATACCGCTCCACCGACGGGAGTAACCATGGCGGGCTGGACAACCACGCCTTTAACCGCAGGGCAAACGGTGACGGGGATTCATCACGGTTTGGGGTATCCCAAAAAATACGCCAGTGGCACATTCAATACCCGCGTTAATGTCAGTTCCGAATCTGGTGGTTATGTGGTAACGCCGGATAGCAACGGGAGTTTTTCCCAAGTGGTATGGAACACGGGTATTACCGCGCCTGGGAGTAGTGGTTCTGGCGTATTTGTGGTGAAAAATGGCGTGCATTATTTGAATGGGTCATTGCTAGGTGGCTCTTCGGAATGCGCTGTTACCAATGCGCCTGATGAATACAGCCGTTTTGAGCTGGTCTATCCTGACATGAGCGCGTGGTTGTGGACAACGACCCCATCGTTTCGCCTATTTGGTGAAGGTGTCGCTCCCAATGCCTTGGTAGATGGTGTCGTGATCAGCCGTTATTTACAGGGAATGCGTGGTTCGGCATTGACCAGCGGTGTGACAACACAAGCCGTGGATAACACCGTATTGGAAATGCAACTCGCAAAGATTCAAGCCATCATGGATGTAGACCAAGACGGCAAAACCGAAGCCAATAAAGATGCACAATTGTTAATGCGGTATTTATTGGGTCTACGGCAAAGTGCGTTAATATCGGGGTTGGATTTCACCGGATCAGGGCGCAAAGATGCGGTATCCATCACGACCTATTTGGATTCGGTGGTCTATTCAACAAAATGAAGTAGAAAAAAATCCGTTAATTGCTGGTTTTTCGCCAAAAATAGATTAATCTGTTGGCTGCTGTAAAACCACCACGCCTAGGGTTCGTCGGGACTGCCGCCAATGTTTGAATATATTGATAACACACAAAAACTAAACGACCTATTAGCTCGTTTGGAACACGCCGAATGGGTCACTTTAGATACCGAGTTTATTCGGGAAAAAACTTATTACCCGCGCTTGTGTTTGATTCAAATCGCCAGTACGGACGTGCTGGCGTGCATTGATCCGCTGCAAATCCCTGACTTGCAACCCTTTCTACAATGGTTGCGTGACCCTAGGCGGATTAAAGTGCTGCATGCTGCATGGCAAGATCTGGAAATTTTTTACCATCTTGGCAATGGGGAATTACCTGCACCGATATTCGACACACAAATCGCTGCTGCCGTATTGGGTATGGGTGATCAGCTCGGTTACGGGCGTTTGGTGGAAAACTTGCTTGGTGTGGTGTTGGACAAATCGCAATCACGCACCGACTGGTCACGCCGTCCTTTAACGCCAGCACAATTGGAATACGCGATTGACGACGTGCGTTATTTGCGTGACGTATACCAACAATTGCGCCAGCAACTGGAAAAACTGGGGCGGTTGAAATGGTTAGATAAACCTTTCCAGAAATTAGCAGACCCCAATACCTACGCGATTGACCCGCGTAGCAGTTGGGAACGGGTTCGGGGGTTACAAATCCTCAAACCGCACCAATTGGCAATTTTGCGCGAAATAGCAGCATGGCGCGAAGAACGAGCCTTGCACAAAGACATTCCACGCCGTTGGATTTTATCCGATGAAATTTTGTTGGACATGGCACGGATGCAACCCGACAGTGCTCAAGGTTTACGCCACATTCGTGGTTTGGGTGATGAACAAATCGAACGGCATGGCGGCGAATGGCTCAGTTGCATTGCGCGTGGTAAAGCGATCCCTAAAAGTGAATACCCACAACTACCGCGCCGTCGCAAACTCGATGCGAACATGAGTGTGGTGGCTGATTTACTCATGGCATTACTCAATCAAATCGCCAATGAACACGGCATTTCCGCACAAATGATTGCCACGCGCCAACAAATCGAAAAAATGCTCGAAGAGGGGCGTGTCACCCTTGCAGACGATTGGCGCGGCGCATTGGTGAATGATGTATTTACCGCTGTCTTGTCGGGGAAAACTAGCATTCGTATACAGGATCAGCGCGTCGTTTTGATATTTACCTGAGTAAAAATTCGTTACTCTGAAAGTGCTTGTGCCAGTATTTAGCTGTCTTTTTCAGCACTTCAATCCTGCTCGCTGGGATTGGTTACAAGATATTGTTACTTAACGCCGTCATATTGATACCTTTACTATTCGTGTGGTTAATGCACGATACAAAGAATTTAATATGTATTTGATTACACTAATTAATCTTTGGAATTACGGGCAAAAATTCCGTTAAAGCTAGGGTATCGAGGTGGCGTAATATGAAGCGATTTTTAGCATTCGCTCCGTTGTTTTTGGCTGTGAACAGTTGGGCTGGAGATAATGGATGGCAAGACTTGGGGATGGTGGTTAAACAGAGCAGTGCACAAACTGCCCAATCAGCCAGTGCCACAAGTGCAACAGTGTCTTTGCAACAGTACCGTCGCATGTCGTTGGACGAAGGTAATTTGCGTTCTGCGCTTGAGCAAATCAGTACCAGTCAAGCTCCCGCAACGGCGACAGCACAAGCGGCCAGTGCTGAAACGCGCACGATTCGTTTACCGTTACCCGATGGCAGCTTTGCCACTGTTACTGCGACTTTAAGTGAGGTGTTATCCCCTAAAGTAGCAGCTCAACACCCTGAAATCCAAACGTGGGATGTGAAAGGCACGGATGGAAAAGTCGTTGGCGGTGTGATCGATTTCAACAGCAATGGTTTCCATGCCATGTTGGATTTGGCTAATGGCGATGTCGTTTTCATTAACCCACAAACGGCAAATGGCAAGCGTGAATACGCAAGTTTTAGCAAGCACATTAACGCTAGTACGTTTGAGGACAAGGAATGGTCATGTACAACCCATGAACGGGGTTCTTTTCGTCCAGAATTAAGTGGGGCTTCGGCATCACCTGTTGTGCCACCTAATGGCGCGAAAACTGAGTTGGCTTCTGTTGGTCTTGCAGGCGCAGGCGAAACGCGCAATGTGTACGATATTGCGATTGCCGCAACGGGAGAATTTACCGAGCTGGTAGGAGGGGAAGATAAGGCATTTGCAGCCATTCAAACCACAATCACTCGTGTCAACTACATCTATAAACGTGATCTGTCAATCGGTTTGACCCTCGTCAGCGATACGGATACAGTCTTCCAAGACCCAGATAACGATGGCTATACCGATGGTGATACCGAGACCATGATGGACGAAAATGGCCCGATTCTGGATGATATTGTTGGTCATGATCAGTACGACATTGGGCACGTTTTCGCAGCCGAAGGTACAAGCCGTGGTCAATTGGAAAGCGTGTGTGATGATGAGGACAAAGCACAAGGTTCGACCACAATCGATAATCGGTGGGATGCGAACCTCATTGATGCGTTTGCGGTTGACTACGTTGCTCACGAAGTAGGCCACCAGTTTGGCGCACCTCACACCTTTACCAGTTGTAAAGGTAAAAAACTCGACGATACTGCTTTTGAACCGGGCAGCGGTAGCACCATCATGAGTTACGCGGGGATTTGTTACGATAATGAAAACCTGCAAGAACACAGCGATGCCATGTTCCACTCAGCATCCATCCAAAAAATCCTGAATTTTGCTCACCTTGGGCAAGGTTTCTACGAACGTGATGGTTCAGTCTGTGCAACCAAAGTACCTCTGAACAATGCTAACCCTATCGTGAAGGCAGGTGTGGATTACACTATCCCAGCGGGTACACCATTTATCCTTAGTGGTAGCGCAACGGATGCCAATGGCAACACGCTGACCTACTCATGGGAGCAAATGAACCTCGAATCGGCCTACATTCGCACGCGTTTACCAACCACCTCCAGTAGCCGTACTATTCCACAAATCAGCAACCTGCTTTTGGGACAGAAATACAGTTTCGGTGAGCAACTCACCAATTCCAGCCGCACTTGGAATTTCCGTCTGATAGCTCGGGATGGTCTGGGTGGTATTGGTTACGACGATATGATCGTGCGCACCAAAAACACAGGCAAAGCGTTTGCAGTGACATCGCCTGCGGGTGTGAAATTAGTTCCTAGTACTGTACAGAGTGTATTCTGGGATGTAGCGGGTACAAATCAAACGCCTATCAATTGCAGCGCGGTTGATATTGCGATCACGACAGATAAGGGCAAGACCTTCAAAACATTAGCGACTAAAAAGCCCAATACGGGCAGCGCGAGTGTTACGCTTCCTGCGACTTTAGGTACAAGCAACTACCTGCGTGTTAAATGTAGCAATAATATTTTCTTTGCCTTGTCGAAGAATAATCCAAAGCAATAAGATAATTGTAACGGCAGATGCGTCCTGCCGGAAAAAGCAGTAATCTTATTCTGCGAGTTTGATTCTAACGTTTTTTTCGATTATGCAACAATTGACCTCGTTCAAGCTTTTGAATGAGGTCGTTTTTTATGTGTGTATTATAAATTGTTTTATTTTTACAGAATAAATTCTAATAATGGGTTTTGATATTTATCAAAATGCCTTTTTAGAATGTTTATGTAATCAGTTCATTGCAACTTAAGTGCGGGGTATTCAATACATTATTGAATGAATTTTTTCATTCAATAATTATATGATATTCAACAAAATACACATTGTGGTACTGTATGTGCTTCTGAGTTCTTTATGAAAATTGACGACATTGCCATAAAACTAGAACTGGAACGTGTCCTGAGTAGTCGGTGCTTTCGTTCGCGTCACATTTTGCGCAAGTTTCTAAGCTATATTGTGCAAGAAACATTGGAAGGTAGGGCGGATGAAATCACACAATATGCTATAGCAACCAAGGGTTTAGGTAAGCCATCGGATTTTATTGCGGGAGAAAGCCCTCTGATTCGCGTACAAGCGGGGCGGTTGCGGGCATTGTTGCTGGAATATTATTCGGTGGAGGGGCGTTTTAACCCCGTTCGGATTAGTTTGCCAGTCGGTAGTTATATTCCGGAATTTAAACATTGTGAACGCAATCAGTTTATTTTCCATTTAATTGGTGAAGATCGCCCGATTATACAATCGCTTGGGCCGAGTATTGTTTGTGTCCCGCGTAATTTTATTGCTGATGATCGATTAAGCTGGTCTTTTATAAACCGCTTAACCCGTGATTATGTAACCGCTGCCAGCCGTTTTAATTATTGCCAAATCATGTTTGCGGATGAATACCTTTACAGTAATAAGGTCGATGATAAACTGTTCAGATATGGCGCGGATTTCTCATTATTCTTCGATAATGATGTGGAAGGAAAAAACTACCATCTCAAATGCAGCTTGGTTAGTAATCTCGACCGCCAGATTATTTGGGCGCAGGATTTCAACCTCGGCACGGATTACCCCACACTGCCAGTGCGCCAACAAATTTTTAAGCGTATTGCAAACGACACCATCGCGATAGAACGGGGTATCGCACTCAGCCACTGGGTGCGGCAACTGTTGCATTCGGGTAAGCCCATTGCGGCACATTACCAATTGTTAGTGGTGGGGAAACAGTACACTTGGGAGCTTTCTCGGGAAACGTTTCGGCAGTTTTTACACAGTTGTGAACAGCGTTTAGAGCAATTTCCTGACGATGTAACCGCATTGTGCGCCCTTACCGAAATATGTCGTAATGAATACTTCCTGAAATTCCAGGAGATTAAATCCCTACACAGTACCACAGCGCATGTGCTAACACGTCTCTCACAACTTGCCCCTGAAAATTCCTATACGCCATTATTTCATGTTTTTTATTGTTTGATTAATAACGAGTTGGAATCCTGTGAGACTTCTATTGAACAAGCACAGGCTATGAATCCTTTGGATAATCACCTCAACAATTTGGTTGGTTTATCGTACATCGCGTTAGGACAATGGGACAAAGGAGCAGCAATTATTCAAAGTTGCATTGATACTAGCCCGCTGTACCCTGATTGGTATCACATTGCACTGTGTTTATATCACTACCGAAAAGGGCAGTATTTACGCGCTGCACAAGAAGCCAGAAAGATCAAACTTCGCCATTTGTGGACTCCTATGCTGCGTGCTGCACTTTACCAACATGCTAATTGGTTGGAAGAAAGTAACCAAGAATACCAGAAATTAACCGTCGAACACCCTGACTTCGCCCAAGACAGCCATCAACTCGCCGACGATTTTACCAGTAGTCCCAGCCTGACCTTGCAAAAACTTTGGCATACACTGCTGAGCCGTTCCTCTAAAGACTGACTAGTTCTCCAGTGATAATGCATTGGCTTGCACTGTTTGTTTCTAGTTCAGTGCCTTTGATTTTTTAAAACTCTCTTCAGCTTTTTCCATTGAGATACCTGTTTCGAGGTCGGTATTGCTCCAATGCTATCGGATTCAATGGGGACGCAGGGTAATTTTCCGCAACAACCTATCTACACCAATGGAATATTTCTGATCAGGCGAAACCATGTAGCTTACTCGCTACGCAACGCGTCGACGGGCGGCAAGCGCGAGGCTTTTTGTGCAGGGGCAAATCCGGCGAGTAATCCCGTGCAGATGGCGACTAATTCGGCGAGTAAGACATACAGCCAGTCGATTTGCACGGGCATAGCAGGGATGGCGATGTGCAGTAACAGCGCAATGCCAATGCCGATCAGCATACCCGCGACTCCACCGAGCGCGGCGAGGGCAGCGGCTTCGAGCAGGAATAATTGTGTGACTTGGCGATGCGATGCACCCAAAGCGCGGAGTAAGCCGATTTCCCCCGTGCGTTCATTTACCGCAATGCTCATGATGGTCAAAATCCCTACGCCGCCAACTAACAGCGAAATGCTCCCAATTCCAGCCACCACCGCTTTAAGGATGGTCAAAATCGAACCCAAGGTTTTCAGCATGTCGGTTTGGCTGGTAATGGTAACATCTTCCGTGCCGTGGCGTTGCATCAGTAAGGCTTTGATCTGACGAATAATCCCCGCCTCATTTGTACCCGATTGATACAGCACGTCGATTTCCATTAAGCCTTCGCGATTGAACAGTGCCATTGCGCGTGCGACGGGAATGTACACCGCGTCATCCATATCAAAGCCCAAAATTTGCCCTTTGCTTTCCATTACGCCGACCACGCGGAAGCGTTCTTCGCCAATGCGCAGGTGTTGCCCTAAGGGGTTTTGATTGGGGAATAATTCGCTGCGGATTTTCGCGCCAATGACGGCGAGGTTACGCGCTTGTTGGGTGGATTCGGCGGGTAAAAAATTACCGCTGGCGACGCGCAATTGCCACGTTTGCGGGGCTTCGTGGTTTAAACCTAACACTGTTGTCCAGCGTGTGCGCTTGTCCGCTTCCACGGGCGAATTGCCTTGTACCACAGGGACAGCGGTTTGTACGCCCGCAATGCGGCGCAAACTGTCGGCATCGTCGAGTGATAAGGGGCGCACATTACTAATCATTGCTCCTGACACACCTAAGGTGCTGCTTTTGCCGGGGTTAATCGCGATAATGTTTGCGCCAAATTGAGTGAATTGATGCAGAATGTATTGTTGTGCCCCGCTGCCTAAGGCAGTGAGTAACACCACTGCGGCGATTCCCACCGCGATCCCGAGGGCGGTGAGTACGCTACGCATACGGCTGAAGCGAATGCTAGTGCTGGCAAGGTAGATATAGTCGCGTAATAGCATGTCACCTCCCCGACAGTGCCACAACGGGGTCGAGTTGCGCGGCTTGGCGTGCGGGAATACTGCCGAATAACAGCCCTGTGAGGAATGTTACGATGACCGAGGCAACGACTGCCCATAACGGTGGGCGCACACTGAAATCGGGTAAAAATTGATTCAATACCCAAACTCCACCCATGCCCAATACTAGACCAATCGCCCCGCCCGCACTGGCGAGTAACGTGGCTTCGGTCAAAAACAGGTGTAACACTTGTGCCGTGGGTGCGCCAAGGGCTTTGAGTAAGCCGATTTCCGCTTTGCGTTGACTGACCGCGACCAGCATCACGTTCATGATCAAAATGCCCGCTACCACCAAACTGATCGCCGCAATCCCACCTAATGCCCACGTTAAAGCGGATAAAATATTGTCAAATGTACCAATCAGCGAATCTTGCGTAATGATGGTGACATCATTTTCGCCATTGTGCCGCTGCATTAATAGGCGTTCCACATCGGCTTTGGCTTGAGCGAGTTGTGCCTGCGATTGTGCGGTAATGACAATGCGAAATAATGACGGTGCATTGAATAGATTACGCGCACTGGCAACCGGAATAATCACCATGTCGCTCATGTCTGTGCCGAGTGATTGTCCTTTGCCTGCCAATACGCCAATCACACGGAAACGGTTTTGCCCAATCCGCACCCATTCGCCCAAAGCATTGCGGCTGGCGAATAGCTCTTTCCACACCGTTTCGCCTAATAAACACACGGCTGTTGCCACTCGCGGGTTGGTTGCGGGCAAACCTTGCCCATTTGCCAAACTCAATTGCCGCGCACTGAGTAACGCAGGGGTTGAACCCATAATCGTGACTTCGCGTTCCAAACCGTTGTAAACCACCGGAGCTGCTCCAATCACAATCGGCGCAACGTCTTTAATCGCAGGACTTCGGTATAACGTTAAAGCGTCATCGAGGGTTAAATCGCGCGGTGTTGTCCCCAACATCGGCGGTGCACCTCCCGTGGTTTCTGAACGCCCTGGCAGCACAATCAACAGGTTAGAACCCAAGCCCTGAAATTGTCCAATCACATACAACCGTGCGCCTTCACCTAATGATGTGAGCAGAATAATCGCCGCCACGCCAATGCACATGGCTAATAAAATCAGTGCAGTACGCCCCGGATAAGCGCGTAATGCACGGTAACTAAACTGAAACGTATCCGCAAACTTCATCGCGCATCCCCCACTACCTTACCATCCACCATGCGAATGCGTCGTCGGGCGCGTTCCCCCATTGCCGTGTCGTGTGTCACCACGATGAGGGTAATGCCTTGCGTATTCAAATCTTCGAGAATGCGAATCACCTCCGCGCTGGAATGCGAATCCAGATTCCCTGTTGGTTCATCCGCTAGCAGCAACGGTGCGTGTAAAATGGTGGCGCGAGCAATGGCAACACGCTGCTGTTGTCCGCCAGACAATTGTGCAGGGCGATGATCGGCACGTCCTTGTAAGCCTAGGCTGTTCAAAGCCACCTGCACTTTGGCTTGGCGTTCGTGCGCGGGCATTCCCATTAACATTAGCGGTAATTCGACATTTTCCGCCGCTGTCAAACGTGGGACTAGATGAAACGACTGGAAGATAAAACCGATTTTTTCACGCCGCACTTTTGCGCGTGCTTCTTCGGGTAAGGTTGTCAGTTCCTGCCCCGCAAAACGGTACGAACCGCTATTGGTTTGATCCAATAACCCTAACATATTCAAAAGTGTGGATTTACCTGAACCCGAAGGACCCATCACGCTTATGTAATCCCCTGCTTGAATATCAAGGCTAACGTGATCCAAAGCATGAACGGTTTCGTCACCCACCTGAAACGAGCGGCACACCTCACGCAAGGCAATCAGCGGGGAATAACGCGGAACGCTGCTACTGTTCATTGCTTTTCGCCTTTGCTGCAACTCCATCTGTCACACCCGCAGCCCCCGGTGTGGTGACGACTTGTGTTTGTTCTGCCAAACCATCGGTCACTTCAGTGTAACTCCAATTGCTTAAACCAGCGGTGACTTTGCGCTTATGCAGCGTGCCGTTTTCCAGCACAAAAACCTGTGCGTTTTGTATCGCTTCGGTGGGGATGCGTAAAACATTGGCATGAGTTTCGAGAATAATGTCGACATCCGCGCTGTAACCGACCAGCAAATCTTTGAGATCGTTAGGGTTTGTGAAAGCGAGTTCGACTTCTACAGTGCGGGCTTGCTTTTCCAGATCAATCACATACGAACCGACACGCGTTACCTTGCCCGCAAACTCTCGCCCCCGCCATGCATCCAGCGTCATACGCGCTGATAAACCAACATGGATTTTCGGCGCGTCGACCTCATCAATCGGTGCACTCACCAAAAAGCAATTTGGCTCAATTAAATCAATCACAGGTAAGGTTTGAATGCCTTGCGGTGATGGCGTGACGTATTCGTTCAATTCGCCATTAATATCCGCAATGACTCCGGCAAATGGCGCAACCAATACGGTGCGTTCGAGTTGCGCTTGGGCAGCGTGAAATTGGGCTTGAGCGACTTGAATTTGTGCATCTGCGGCTTGGCATTGCGCGGCACTCGTCGCGGCAGTGGCTTGCAGTTTATCAGCCTCTTGCGTAGAAATGGTAGCAGACTGCTGCAAACGGCTGGCGCGTTGCGCTTCGCGGCGAGCTTCATCGGCTTGCAAACACGCAGCACGCTGTTGTTCACGGGCGGCGGAAACACCCTTATCGGCGGCATCGAGATTGGCTTGTAAATCCTGATTCCACAACCGTACTAACACATCGCCCGCTTTAACATGTGTACCTTTGGCAAACGGCAATACGCTGATTTGTCCGCCAATTGACGGCGACATTTGCGCCCGACGGCAGGCTTTGACCGTTCCGGCGCGAGTATTAGCAACACTGGCCTCCACTGTACCACGGGTTACGGGGGCAACACTGACGGTAAGGGCGACAGAATGCTGTTTATGCCAAAGCCACCAACCAATGCCAGCCAATACCAAAATCATCAGCAAAACACGCAAAAGGCGCATGACGATACTCCATTAACCTTTTAATGCAGTGTACACCTTCTACCTGTCTTGGATGGTGTATAAAGTCATGGAAATAAGACAACTTACACCCTAAATGGGTGGTAATAACGTATACATAAAAAGAATCAAGCGAGGTTATTGCGAATGATAAAGAAACCTGTACACCTACTGTATGTACCCACCATTTTCTGCAATATGGGCTGCCAATACTGTTATTTAGGCGAGCTAACCGAGGCCCGTCCTGACGAACGTGCGGTATCGACCCTGCAATACGCTCTCGACAAACTATTAGCGGCTGGTTATTTGCCATTTAACCTATCGTTTCATGGCGGCGAAGTCACCACATTACCCAGCAAAACCTTACAAGCCTTATTTGCAATCGCCCAAAACCATTACCAAACCCACGCTGAGACCATTCGCCAACTCGGTTTTAAACAAAACCCGCTTCACATTAAAACCAACCTATTGAATTTCAGTAAGCATTATGCGGTATTGGATCAATACCAAGTTTCCATTAGTGCCAGTATTGATTTACCTTTATTCTTGCACGAAAAATACCGCGTTGATAAAAATGGTATGAGCACTTTAGCCCGTATGGAGACTAATTTACGCTTATTAGCCCAATATCCGCATCGCAAAAAACTATCTTGTGTCATCACGCAAGAACACTACGCAAATCTTGATGCATTTATTCAAGATATTCATTATTTGCATAATGAAGTTGGTTTGGATATGAATCGCTTTAACATTATGTTTGGCTTTGATTCTAATAAAAATCAAGAAAAATTCAATGATCGCCAAGTCGGTTTGCAAATGCTCAGCGAAGCACAACAAGTCGATTTTTACCAACGTTTGAAAAAGGCATTTACTGGTACGGTATTGGAATCAGGTTTGCGTGATGAATGGTTTTGCGAATTTACACCCGATTATTGCTGTTCAGCCGTGAATTGCGGCAATAAATTTTTCCTGCTGCAATACGATGGCACAGTTTATTCCTGCCCGCGTGGTCAGTCATCCCAGCAATATTATTACGGCAACATTTTACAAGAGGAAGCTGACACTATTATACAGCGGGGTTGGCAAGTTATTGAGCGCAATGAAAACAATACGGTGATTGCTGATGATTGCACCCAATGCGAATACATTCAATATTGTCATTCAGGTTGTACGTTTGTGCGCACTGAAACGGGCTTGCAAAAAAGCTATACATGCAGTTTACAAAAAGCCTTATACAAAGATAATCCCGAACGTTATAAACCCATGCCTGCTGCAAAAATTGCGTCATATACCAAGCAAGTATTGCTGCATAATAACATTAGCAAACTTCAAAATTATAACACCCACAAAACAATGAGTATTACGCCAGAACTGTTTGATAGCAGTAATAGCTTACAACAAATCATTGCTAAGGATAGGGTATTAACCGCACTATTTAGCCAACATTTATTTTTCATTGAAGTGGATGGCGAACGTTATGAATTAGAATCCCCCATTCTAAAAAACACCCATGACCTTGAATTTCTGAACGAAACGTCGTGTCTTACCTTGGGTATTCATCAAGATGTGTGGCAAATTGCCTGTGAGGATGTGGTCAACAATCACGTTTTACTCATGTTATTACGCGATACACCCGTTACTTATGGTGATGAGGGGCGCACCAAGCAAGAACATATTTTCGATTACGCTTTATATCATCAATCACTTAAGCAAATTGCCCTCAAACACGGTGATTATTATCACTATGATCTCGCACCGTTATTGCGTCAACATGCAGTATTCTACCGTCAGCGCGTGCGTAATAATCTATTCATCACCACCAAAACGTTACGCGAGTATCATTACAATAAACAACGAAAGAATGCGTTTTATCATATTCAGGCAATTAACCTACCATTTCCAAATTTTGAGTTTTATTGGCAAGGAGCATCATCATGAATAACCCTAATGTAGTGCAACGTACCCAACTATTCCTGACTCAAGTTGGCATTAATCACAATCAAACGCTATTGCAAGAGCAAATTATACAGTTTTTTAATCAGTTGCCAATCGATAGTTATATCTTATTCAAAAGTGCAGCTTTTTATTTTATTAATAACAACCAAACCACACGCACTGTATCCGTAAGCAGCACGTTTAGTGATAATTACTACCTACGTTTTGATGGTAAGCGCATTACGCGCATTGAACCGAATTACTACCTCGGTGTGGGTAGCGATTACCTTGCCCCGAATTTAACAGCAGACACTAATATTTTAGGCTCTAACTCAGAATTTATTAGCAATAACAATAATAACAACAACAATAATAATAACGGTAATAACAATGGGTAAGATTATTCTCACCCTAATCATTGCGTTGGGCGTAACCTTGATTAGTAAAGAAGATGAACACATTAACCTGTTTTTTTTAGCGATTAGCATGATTATGCTACTGTATTATGCGTTTCAACAACACAAAGCCAAGAAAAATGACATGGATTTTATTGCCTATTTGCGTCATACGCCTTTGTGTCATGATAGTTTATTAGAATGTTATGTCAAAGTGTGCGGCAGCGTTATTACGCCTGACACACAAACCCTACCTTATGTCACAGATAATAAAACGTATAGCTTTTTTGTCAGCAAAGTGTTCGGTGTCTGGCAAGACAAACGGAAAAAACCACAAAAAGGGTTTGCAACGGCTAAAAAATCCCTGCATCAAACCTTATCCAGTGATGTTGTTACTGTACAAATGAATGATTTGATCATTCATTTCGATCCGCAAGATTTTTTAGTGGATGGTGTGCAATTGCTGTCTCAAAAAAAGCAAGTATTTACTGAGTCACCACTTGCCGAGTCTTCGTATCAACCACCCTTAAGCCGCCATTACGAAAGTTATCAGCTAATTACCCAAATGGCCAATGCAGGCGATTATGTCACGCTATTAGGTTGTTTAACCAAAAAAGACGGAAAGCTGTATTTAACCAATAAACATTTGCCCAATTATCCTAGCATTATTGCGCAGGGCAAACCAGAAGTTATTTATCAATATTACCAAGCTAACCTCGATAAAAAATATAAAAACATACGCTATATTAAATGGATTTTTATGGTGCAAATAGCTTTATTACTCTGGATAGTATGGTCATGGTGCGCATTTTAAGTCATCATAATTCCTTGTCCACGCGCGGTATTCTTTCACTAACGGCAGTAAATTCGCTACAGTTACTCGCTTAATCGATACCGAGATGACAAACATGGCAACTCATTTAATCGACCGCTTTGGGCGGCAAGTGACTTATGTACGCCTGTCCGTGACGGACCGTTGCGATTTGCGTTGCGTGTACTGCATGAGCGAAAACATGACTTTCGTGCCGCGCCAACAATTATTAACGTTGGAAGAATTAGCACGTTTGGGTAAAAATTTCGTCGCATTAGGGGTGAATAAAATCCGCATTACGGGCGGCGAACCGCTGGTAAGACGCAATATTCTGCACCTATTCCACGAATTGGGGCAATTAGAAGGTTTGCACGATTTGACCCTCACCACCAATGGCACGCAATTAGCACGTTACGCTACCGAACTCAAAGCCGCTGGGGTTACACGCATTAACATCAGCCTCGACACGCTAAAACCCCAACGTTTCCAACAACTCACGCGCTTAGGTGACATTCAACAAGTGTTAGCAGGGATTGATGCGGTGTTGGCAGCGGGATTTCAGCGCGTCAAGCTCAATGCGGTGATTTTAAAACACCGCAACCACGACGAAGTGTTGGATTTGGTCAGTTTCGCCCACGCGCGTGGCATGGACATTACCTTTATCGAAGAAATGCCGCTTGGCGTGATTGGCGAACATGACCGCGCCGAAGCGTATTATTCCAGCGATGACATTTTGCACGACTTACGCCACCATGCGGAATGGATCGCCACCCCCGAACAAACCGCCGGCCCTGCACGCTATTTCCGTAATCCGGCGAATCAACTGCGCGTGGGGTTTATTTCGCCACACAGCCATAATTTCTGTGATACCTGCAACCGCGTGCGCGTCACCGCCGAAGGGCGTTTATTACTGTGTTTAGGGCAGGAACATTCCGTTGATTTGCGTCGCGTACTACGCGCCAACCCTAGCGACGATGCCAAAATCCGCCAAGCCTTGCATGATGCCATGCCAATCAAACCGCAAGGGCACGAATTTAACTTACAAGCTCAACCTGTGATTTTCCGCCACATGAGCGCGACGGGAGGTTAAGCCTCACCGTACAATTTGCGGTACAAACCGTCTTGTTCAAGCAATTGGGCATGGCTACCTTGTTCACTAATACGCCCGTCTTCAAACACGAAAATGTGGTCGGCTTGGCGCACGGCACTAAGGCGATGCGCAATGATCAGCGTGGTGCGCCCTTGTAAAAACGTGCTCATGGCAGCGTGCAGTTTCTGTTCGGTTTCGGTATCGAGCGCGGAGGTGGCTTCGTCGAGGATTACCACTTTCGGGTCGGAAAGTACCATCCGTGCAATCGCTAAACGTTGGCGTTGCCCACCTGATAAGCGCATTCCTTGTCGCCCGACAATGGTGTCCAAACCGTCGCTTTGTGCGGCAATCGTGCCATCCAATTGTGCAATGCGCAGGGCTTCCCACAATTTTTCATCGGGTAAATCGCGCCCCAAGGTTAGATTGGCGCGAATCGTATCGTTAAACAACGCCGGATGCTGCAACACGGTGGCGACATTTTCGCGCACCACGTCCAAACCAATTGCCGTGACGGGAATCTCATCAAAATACAATTGCCCTTGCTGTGCTTGATACAAGCCCAAGAGCACCTGCATGAAGGTGGATTTGCCACCGCCACTTGCGCCCACCAGCGCGATTTTCTGCCCTGCGGCAATGTGTAAGTTCACGTCCTTGAGCACGGGTGGTTTGTCACCGTAAGCAAAGCTAATGTGTTCGGCACGCACGCTGACCGTGGTTTTGCCTGCGAAGGGATTGTGCAGGTGCGGGTATTGCGGCTCGGCTTGTTTTTCCAGCAAGGTATTAATGCGCTGCAAGGCTGCTTTCGCGCCATACCAACTGTATTGAATGCCCAGTACTTCTTGTACAGGACCCATCATGAACCATAAGTAGCTGAAAACTGCGAGCATTTCGCCAATGCTGAGGTCAGAAAACACCACCATTAACATGCTGACAGCGCGGAACACATCGAACCCCGCGACAAACACGGTAAACGATAAGCGACTGGCGGCATCGCTGCGCCAAGCGAAACGTCCGGCATGGTCTTTAACATCGGCGGCGTGTTGCGTTACGCGCTGGAAGAAACTGCCTGCACGGTTGCTGGCGCGGATTTGTTGAATGGTGTCCAGCGTTTCGGTCAACGCTTGTTGGAACAGTTCAAACGCGGTATTTTCTTGTTTTTTTAAGTCTTTAACATACGAACCCATTTTCGTGGTAATCATCACGACCACCGGATTCAGCAATAAAATAAACAGCGCGAGTTGCCAATGCAGCCATAACATTACCGCCGTTACCCCGACTAACGTGAACACCGCGACTACGAATTTGCTAATGCTTGCCCCGAGAAAGG
>CAZTUZ010000029.1:0-20569 GCA_964617055.1 uncultured Thiothrix sp. | reverse complement strand
AAGCGGCGACTAATACCAACACCACTGCACCAATCATACGCTTGGTTGTAGCCTTATTGTCCATCTGTTTCACTGCTCCTTTATCAATCTTTGACACTCAATACTTGTCATGATGCATGGTTTTTCCGAGGCTGGGCGAGAAACTTAATCCAGTTGGGGAACGACCACTTCCAACATGCCCGATACTACCAGAAAAGAGCCAAAAGCCACCACCCTATCCCGTTTATTTACACTAAAAAGCACGTTATCCCACGCTGAATGAAAATCCTGATAGACACGAATCGGCACTTGGATACCCAGCATTTGCAACGTGTTTTTCAATGTTTCGGTAGGGACAGCCCGCGCTCCTTGCAATGGCACAAGATGCCATTCTTGAATCCAAGGCTGCATAATGGCTACCACGCCTGCAATATCCTTATCCGCTAGTATAGAGAAAATTGCATGGGTTTGGTGAGCCGTTTGGTTGTCATGTAACCATTTAGCCAATTCTGTCGCCGCATGTGGATTGTGTGCCACATCCACCACCAACTCAGGTTGGTTATGGAGTTTTTGCAAACGCCCCATTAAACGCACGGTTGTTAAACCTTGCTCAATATTATCGGCACTAACGGGTAAAACATGCGCCAAACAACGTAAAGCTTGCACCACACAAGCCGCATTCTGGCGTTGTACATCCCCCAACAATGCGGGCTGCGGTAAACCATGGGCATCAAAATCATCACCATATTGGTAGAGTGTTGCACCAATACGTTCTGCTTCGACTGCGATACTGGCTGGAGGTTCAGGATCACCACAAATAATTGGTTTACCAGCTCGCATGATGCCCGCCTTTTCGCGCCCAATCACCTCACGGTTATCGCCCAGCCAATCAACATGATCAATGCCAATGCTGGTAATAATCGCAACATCGGCATCCCACAGGTTCACCGCATCCAAACGCCCGCCCAAACCTACTTCCAATACCATGACATCCACAGGCGCGTGTGCAAAACACCACACCGCCGCCAAAGTGCCAAACTCGAAATAGGTTAAGGAAATATCGCCCCGCACCGCATCAATCGCCGCAAATGCTGCACAAATCGGTGCATCGGCTAAGGCTTCACCATTAATGGCAATGCGCTCATTATAATGCAGTAAATGCGGGGAGGTGTAAGTAGCAACACGATAGCCTTGCTGCACCAAAATACGGGTCAGCATGGCACAAGTCGAACCTTTACCATTCGTCCCCCCCACTGTTATTAGTGGCACGGGTAACGTCAACAAGTCCAAACGCGCCGCTACTTGGCGAATACGTTCCAAACCCAAATCAATGGCGGACAAGTGTAAAGTTTCTTGCCACGCCAACCATTCTGCTAAGCTCGAATATTTCAAAGGTATTTCGCTTTAGGCGGTTACGCCCAATTCAAGCTGCACAGGGTTCGGTTTATGCTGCAACATAGCCACCAAATCGGCAATGGTTTCGCGTAATTGTTTGCGATGCACGATCATATCAATCGCACCTTTTTCCTGTAAAAACTCACTGCGCTGAAAACCTTCCGGCAATTTCTCCCGCACAGTTTGCTCAATCACGCGTGGGCCTGCAAAACCGACTAAGGCTTTCGGTTCACCGATTTGAATATCGCCTAACATGGCAAAACTCGCCGACACTCCGCCCATTGTGGGGTCAGTCAGTACCGAAATAAACGGAATGCCTTTCGCGCTTAAACGAGTCAGCACCGCGCTGGTTTTGGACATTTGCATTAATGAGAATAAGGCTTCTTGCATCCGCGCCCCGCCGCTGGCGGCAAACGAAACGAACGGAATCCCCGCTGCCATTGCCGCTTCCGCACCGCGCACAAAACGCTCGCCGACCACCGAACCCATTGAACCGCCCATGAAACGGAAGTCAAACGCCGCCGCTACCAAGGGAATGCCCAATACCGAACCTTTCATGACGATCAGTGCGTCTTTTTCGCCCGTTTCTTTTTGCGCAGCGGCTAAGCGGTCTTTGTATTTCTTAGTATCGCGGAACTTCAACGAATCGGTAGGCGTAACATTCGCGCCGATTTCTTCTCGCCCTTGTGTATCCAAAAACACTTCCAAACGCTTGCGTCCAGAAAGGCGCATGTGGTGGTCGCATTTCGGGCAAACTTCCAAATTGCGTTCCAATTCCGCCCGATACAGCACCGCTTGGCACGCGGGGCATTGATGCCACAACCCTTCTGGTATGGATTTTTTTTCGGTTGTGGTCGCATCGGTACGAATACGCGATGGCAATAATTTTTCAAACCAACTCATTGTGTGTGTTTACCCCTAAGTTTACGCATCCATTGCCACACGCATGGATGCTAACAATTCACTGATAGTATTGAGGATAGTAGCATGATCATCGGGTGTCGCCTCCACCAACTTAATCACCGCACTTCCCACTACCACGGCATCAGCCACTTTTGCCACCGCTGCCGCCGTCGCCGCGTCTTTAATGCCAAAACCTACGCCTAATGGTAGATCAGTGTGCTCACGAATCTGTGCCAAGCGTGCTGCGACTTGCGCCACGTCCAAGGTATTTGCGCCCGTCACCCCTTTGAGGGAAACGTAATACACGAAACCACCGCCCGCTTCCGCCACGCTCTGCATCCGCACGGTTGGTGTTGTGGGGGAAATCAAGAAAATCGGATCAAGCCCGTGTTCACGGAACAAAGGCAATACGCCCATGCCTTCTTCCGGCGGTAAGTCCACGGTTAATACGCCATCCACCCCCGCTGTTTGTGCGGCTTGGGCAAATTCGGCGTAACCCATGATTTCAATCGGATTCAAATACCCCATTAAGACCACGGGCGTGGTGGTATCGGTTTGGCGAAAGGTTGTCACCATTGCCAAAATGTCTTTTAAGCTGGTGTGATGCGCCAATGCCCGTTCGTGCGCCTGCTGAATGGTTGGACCATCCGCCATCGGGTCAGAAAACGGCACACCCAATTCAATCACATTCGCACCTGCGGCAACCATGCGGTGCATCAATGGCACGGTAATGCTAGGGTGCGGATCGCCTGCGGTAATGTAGGGAATCAGTGCGGTTTTGCCCTGCGCTTTCAGGGCAGCAAAACAAGCAGCAAGACGACTCATAGGGTAATTCCTTCCAAACGCGCAATGGTGTTAATGTCTTTGTCGCCACGCCCAGACAGGTTGACGATAATGCTTTGATCTGGGTTCAGGGTTGGTGCCAATTTCAGCGCGTAAGCAATCGCATGACTGCTTTCCAACGCGGGAATAATGCCTTCCTTGCGCGTTAAGGCGTGGAAACCTTGCATGGCTTCGCTATCGGTAATCGCCACATAATTCGCACGACCAATGTCTTTCAACCATGAATGTTCAGGCCCAACCCCTGGGTAATCCAATCCCGCTGAAATCGAATGCGTTTCAATGATTTGCCCGTTTGCATCTTCCATTAAATAAGTACGGTTGCCGTGCAATACACCCGGTTTACCCGCACTCAAGGGTGCTGCATGACGACCCGTTTCAATGCCATCACCACCCGCTTCCACGCCGTAAATCGCCACCGATTCATCCGCCAAAAACGGGTGGAATAAACCAATCGCATTCGAGCCACCGCCCACGCACGCCACCAGCGCATCGGGCAAACGACCTTCTTGTGCCAAAATCTGTTGACGCGCTTCACGCCCGATCACTGCTTGGAAATCGCGCACCATAGCCGGATACGGGTGCGGACCCGCCACCGTACCAATGATATAAAAGGTATCATCGACATTCGTTACCCAGTCACGCATGGCTTCATTCAGCGCGTCTTTCAGGGTTTTCGAGCCAGAATGCACCGGAACAACCGTCGCACCCAGCAATTTCATGCGAAATACGTTCGGGGCTTGACGTTGTACGTCTTCCGCACCCATGTACACCACGCATTCCAAACCTAAACGCGCCGCAATGGTCGCCGAAGCCACGCCGTGCTGACCCGCGCCCGTTTCCGCGATAATGCGCTTTTTACCCATGTACTTAGCGAGTAACGCTTGACCAATGGTATTGTTAATTTTATGCGCACCCGTATGATTCAGGTCTTCACGCTTAAGGTAAATTTTTGCCCCGCCCTGTTCGCGGGTTAAACGTTCCGCCAAATACAAGGGGCTAGGACGACCAACGTAATATTGCAAATCGCGGTCAAACTCTGCCTGAAACGCAGGGTCGTGTTTGAGTTTTTCGTAGGCTTGTTCGAGTTCGTAGATGGGTTCCATCAGCGTCTCGGCAACGAAACGCCCGCCGTATGCGCCAAAATGCCCAGCTTTATCCGGCATGGCGTTCCAGTTAAATTCGCTGAATTTCACAGACCTGCTCTCCTGCACATTCGGTCGTAAAAACCGAATAAGTTACCACAAGGCACGAAAGCTAGCTATGCCAACCCACCAAACAGCTAACGGATTACACTAATGCAACCGCCTGCATAAACGCGGCGACTTTCGCGGCATCTTTAATACCAGCGGCAGATTCCACCCCGCTACTCACGTCCACGGCATAAACCCGCGAAATGCGTATCGCTTCAGCAACATTTTCTGGGTGTAAACCACCCGCCAGAATAATCGGCTTGGCATAATCGTGCGGCACTTGCGTCCAATCGAACGTTTCGCCCGTCCCACCCGCTGCCCCCGGTGCGTGACTATCAACCAGAAAACCTTGCGCATCAGGGTAACGGTCGGCATACGCGGTAAAACCACCTTCAACCGCCAAACCTTTCATCCCCACCGCTTTTAAATACGGGCGAGGAAATTGCTGACAAAATTCAGGCGATTCCGCACCGTGAAATTGCAAGACATCCAACGGTACAACCGCTAAAACTTCGCGCACAAAATCCGCATCAGCATCCAAAAATAACCCCACCGTAGTTACAAATGGCGTAACCGCTTGGCAAATTGCCGCTGCCTGTTCAATACTAACATTGCGCTTACTGTTGGCATAAAACACCAAACCCAGCGCATCGACACCCGCATGACACAACATTTGCGCGTCCGCAACCCGCGTAATCCCACACACTTTGACTCGACAACGCATCATCGTCATTCTCCGACCCTAAAATCGGTAAAACTAACACAAAGCGACTGCCAGCCAAATGGGAAAAACTGCTATCCTAAGCGCGTGATTAACTGCCCGTAGCTCACTATGTTGCAACGCCTGCCCGTTGGTATCCAGACCTTTGCCGAATTGCGCGGGGGTAACTATTTGTACGTTGATAAAACCGAAGTTATTCAACAACTGATTACCCAAGGCAAATATTATTTCCTCTCGCGCCCACGACGCTTTGGCAAGTCCTTGCTGCTATCAACCATTAAAGCCATTTACCAAGGGCGTAAGGATTTATTCAGTGGTTTATGGATTGAATCACGCCGCGATTGGCAAAAAACCAACCCCGTCTTGCACTTATCATTTGCCAGCATGAGCTACCGCGAACTGGGGTTGGAGCAAGCCATCCGCTTGGAATTGGCGAATTTGGGGGCAGAACATGGTGTTAATTTCTCCAGCACCCTCAGTATTGCCCAAATGTTCGCCGAGTTACTGGAAAAAATCGCCAAACAGCACAGCAAAGTGGTGATCCTGATTGATGAATACGACAAACCGTTAATTGATTATTTGGACGATATTCCGCTGGCAAAAACCAACCAGCAAATCATGAAAACCTTTTATTCCATTATCAAAGACAGCGACCCTTACATTGAATTTCTGTTGATTACGGGGGTGTCAAAATTCAGCCGCGTGTCATTATTTTCGGATTTAAATAACCTTTACGATCTCACGCTTGATTTGGACACCGCTGGATTATTAGGCTATACCCAAGCCGAATTAGTCCACTATTTCACACCGTATCTGCCCAACGTAATGCAGCGACTCAAACTCGATGAAGCCAGTTTGTGGGCAAAAATTCGGGAGTGGTATAACGGTTATACTTGGGATTTGGAAACCGCGATTTACAACCCTTTTTCCATATTAAATTTCTTCCAAGCCAAAGCCTTTCGCAATTTCTGGTTTGAAACAGGGACACCCACATTTCTGCCCAAACTGATGCGCCGCGACAAGGTATACCGCTTGGACGATTTGGAAGTGGTGGAAGCGGCATTGGGGAATTACGACATTGAACGCTTGCAATTAACCCCTGTGTTATTCCAAACGGGTTATTTAACCCTCAAAGGGCGCGATGAATACGGTTTGTACCGTTTGGACTATCCTAACCACGAAGTGCAAGCCTCCATGACCTTGTATTTAATGGCAGAATGGGCGCACGAAGAACCCGCCCGCACCACGCCAATGGTGGTGAAATTGCACAAAGCATTTTTGGCGAATGACATGACGGCGGTGATTGACATCATTAAAACCGTGTTCAAGAAAATCCCCTACCCCATTTTTATTCAAGACCGCGAAGCCTATTATCACAGCCTGATTTACCTGACCTTTTTCTATTTGGGGCAATTTGCCGAAGCCGAAGTCAATGAAAGCAATGCACGGGTAGATTGTGTGGTGAAAACCCCGCAACATATTTACATCATCGAATTTAAATTGGATGAAACCGCCAAAGCCGCTATGCAGCAAATCAAGAACCGTGACTACGCAGGCGCGTTCCGTGATGACCCGCGCCCGAAAGTGCTATTAGGGGTGAATTTCAGCAGCCAACTCAAAAGCGTCGACGACTGGCTGGTGGAGAATGCGCCAGCCTAATCTCGACCGTAAGTGCGTTGCACATAGGCTTCAACCAATCCCTGAAACTCCTGTGCAATGTTATCGCCTTTGAGCGTGACGGTTTTCTGCCCGTCCTCGTACACAGGCGCAACGGGCGTTTCGCCACTACCGGGTAAACTAATGCCGATATTGGCGTGTTTACTTTCGCCCGGTCCATTTACCACACAGCCCATGACCGCCACCGACATGGTTTCTACGCCCGTGTATTGGGTTTTCCAAACGGGCATTTGTTCGCGCAACCAGTTTTGGATTTGCTCGGCTAAACGCTGGAAATAGTCGCTAGACGTGCGTCCGCATCCCGGACATGCCACCACTTGCGGCGTGAACGAGCGTAACCCCAACGCTTGCAAAATTTCTTGCCCGACGATCACTTCTTTTTCGCGTTTGGCGTGCGGTTCGGGTGTAAGGGAAATGCGAATCGTGTCACCGATGCCTTCTTGCAACAGCACCGACAAGGCGGCGGTGGAATACACAATGCCTTTGCTACCCATCCCCGCTTCGGTTAAGCCTAAATGCAGCGGGTAATCGCAACGGCTTGCCATATCGCGGTAAGCTCGCACTAAGCCCTGCACTTCACTGAGTTTGCACGACAAAATAATGTGATCGTGTGGCAAACCGTATTCTTCGGCTTTTAACGCGCTGGACAATGCCGATTCAATCAGGGCTTCGTGCATCACATCGTATAACGCCAGTGGTTGCGCTAGTTGATTATTTTCATCCAACTTTTTCGCCAGCAACTCTTGGTCTAACGATCCCCAGTTCACACCAATTCGCACAGGTTTATCGTAACGGCAAGCAAATTCAATCATTTGCGCAAATTGTTCGTCACGTTTTTTGCCACGCCCGACATTGCCGGGGTTAATGCGGTATTTAGCGAGAGCTTGCGCACATTCGGGTACAGCAGCGAGTAATTTATGCCCATTAAAGTGAAAGTCACCAATCAAAGGAACATAACACCCCATACGATCTAAGCGTTCGCGGATGTCAGGTACGGCTTGTGCCGCTTCTAGGGAATTGACCGTAATGCGCACTAATTCCGAACCAGCCCGAGCTAATTCTGCACACTGCATGGTGGTTCTAACGGCATCCGCCGTATCGGTATTAGTCATGGATTGAACAACAACAGGTGCATTACCACCGACAATAACATGCCCTACTTGCACAGGTACGGTAGGGTGGCGTTGGATTGGGTTATTATTTGCCATTGAAAATATCTGATTGCTACCAAAGATGTGGCATATTATGCCTGAATTGCCATTGCCTTGCTTAAACGAAAACGCACTTCCATCATTAGAGGTTCTAATACGGCACGATCAGCCCCCAACTGCAAGGCTTGTTTAAGCAGTTCACGCGCTTGTAAATCACGATGCTCCTGCATACTAGCTTGCGCCATTAACCACAATGCTTGCCATAACGTTGGCTCATATTTAGCCGCGAGTGCGGCATGAAGACGTAATTTATCCCACATATCTTGCGCCACAGCGGGATCAATCAAACCAATTTCCAGCATGTGCCAATACAATTGCGCAATGGCTAAATGCAGTCGTGCATTCTGCATTTGCTCGCCCTGTAATTGGGCTAGTAAACCATCTAAAACCTTAAATAATCCCTGTTCTTTCTTGGAATATAGCGCGTAAGCCAATAAACGAGCGTTTTCTGCTTTGCTGCCCAATGCTTCTTTGAGCAAAGCAATCGCCCGTTTAGGGTCTAATTCACGGCTAGACATGATCAGATCAAGGTAATGTTCAATATTCAGCGCGTTTAAACGCTCATCACCTGTTTCCAGCTCAACATCGGCCTCACGCTCTGGGTATTCAAAGTAATCCAGAAACTCATGCGTCTTCACTTGGGAAGACTCAGTTTTCTGTAGCTCACTAGAAGCTTTAGGCACTCGCTGTCGGTGCTGGAAAAACAACAACATCAATGTCCCTAATAGGGGGAGAAAAAATGCCATCCCCCCAGCTAACCACCAATGCCGTCGTGCTTGGTACTGGTGACGTTCTAGATAAGGTGGTACGAGCACTGGCTTTAAGCCATACATAATAGCCACGACCATTAGTAAATGAAGACCCAACGCTAACCACAACATAACCGTATCCAATGATTATTTATTGTACTGCCCGCAAATAACCAAAAAGTTCCTGCTTATCTCGATACTGATGGATATGATGAGCTGAAACATGAATCCCCACCTGAACCAATGTCACCCCGAAATGACGATGAAAATTCGCCTCCAAACTGGACTGGTAACGCTCAAAACGCTCAGGATTCGTCAATGGCAACAACACAATCAGGATAATAGTATCGCCCTGCGCCACCTGCCAAAGACGATTACTTCCCTGAATGAGGTTGGTGAAATGCTCAAGATAAGGCTGTGTTTTAGTCGTGGCTGGAATACTCACACCTAACAAAGCGACCGAACGTTTGCGCTCCATCATCAAACTCAAGACGGTATGAATTTCATCCACCGCACCTGTTAAAGCGACAGGTAGTTTTGTATTGGTTTTAGCCAGCGAGTAACTGGGTAACAACCCACCTAACCAACTGCACAATGTCGCCAGTAGATTCAGATTTTTGCGATTGTATGCAGCAAACTGTACATGTTGAACTGCTAGAATCATACGCACTTGCCCAGTTTTATCTAATACTGGCACTGCCGCAATCAATGGGCTACCAAGCTTATTTCCCGTGTGAGCAACATAAGCCTCTTGTTTAAAGCTAACAGGCTTACGAGTACGCAAAGCTTCTTGCAGTAACAAGTCATTGGTTTGCAGACTTTTCAGATAACCTTTCTGTGCCAACGGACGCAGTTTTACTAAACCATCACTATCCACTTGCAAAAAGGCCGCAACTTCCAACCAATCATACGCAGATAAAACATTCATCATTTTATCGGCTAACCATGCTGTTTGCTGTTCAACGGATAGCGTAGGCGATAATTCGGTTTTCACCACATCCAACGAACGCTTAAGTGAATGCCCAACCCCTAATAATTCCTCTTCCAATTGCGCATGAGAAACTTGCATGACCTGCAACTCACGTTCTACAGAGTTCATGCTATCGCGCATAGCATCCAAATCAGCTTGACCTTCGTGATAACGTTGCCGCCACTGTCCCGCTAACTCACCCGCTAACAAAGCAATAATCGACATTCCCGCCAAACGCTGTAATTGCGCATTATCGGGGTAAGTATCTTGGATTTGCCACCAGTACAAGGCCGCTCCACCCAATAACAAGGCGAAACCCGCCAGTGCGGCAACCGTGCCGTAACGCAGTGCAATTAATAATAATGGTAGTAACAACCACGGAAACGCGCTCTGTAAAAAAAACGGGTCATCCATTCCCAAAGCCAACTTAAACAATGGAATACCCACAGCTAACACCGTCACCTCTGGCCAATGATAATTAGCACCTTTGGGCAGCCACTGTCGCACACCTTTGAGCGGTGGTGACTCAAATAACCAATCAGCAGAACGCATAACGCGGTTTAACATGATGTACCTCTCTTACCTGTTATCTTCATCCGTGAAATCCAGCCATTTTCGATATTGCATGAAAATGCCGTGATCCTTTCCTGTGTTCTCACCAGTACCGTAGAAAGCACCCACACTCAGCTCGTCATCCTGACTCACTCGTTTACCGACCGATGCTTCAACACGTTGCGTCAGTTCTCCTGTTGTCAATTCCTTGCCAACCGAACCACTGACGTTATAACGCCAATCATCATCTTGAGGGGGAATCCCGTCACCGGGTGTACCATTTGCTATACCTGCTAACAATGCAACGCTACGAGTATCGTTCGGAATACCCTGTTGTTGAGCAGCATCCAAGCCATCTGCTTTCTCAAAATATTCGGCACTACCTTGTACTCCGGCATACCATTCTGACTGCTTGCCATTGGCATCTTGTCCAAACTGCTCACGATGCACCAAGGTTGCACGACCGCCCTTAGAACTTGCCAAATCCTGCCCATTTGCACGATTCGCAAATTCGCTTTGCCAGACGGAAAGTTGAGCATGGTTTTGCTGACCTAGATTAACATCCACACCCGCTTGCGCTTGATTCCGCATGGCATTGGCTCGCATCCAAGCGTTTTCATTTGCATTTTCTTGATAACCGTAAGAAACATTGCCGGATACGTCATCATTTAACTGTTGACTGTAGCGAAGGTTAGCATGAGGTCGGCTAGAATCCTCACGCTGGTTTACCCCGACTGTGGCATCTAGCTGACGGTCGGTCTGTTGCCAATGCAGACCCGCCGTGACATCCGTTTCGTGCTGGACACCATCTGGCACAACAGACCCACTCAGACGGGTACGATTCACATCAATGCTATAACCAAAAGGCAAACCATCCCCCTGCCCTTTACGATACCCAACATGTTGTTCTTGTGTACTTAACCCCTCCATTTGCCGTACATTCATTCTCGTATTCACACTCGCCACCCGTGCCGGAGCTAATGACAATGCCAACGTTTTCGCTCGCGCACGTTCTTCGGGTGTTGCTGCGGTTTGCATGGCTTGACGTGCTACCTGATACGCTTCATCTTCACGCCCTAGCATCACCAATGCGGAAAAACGATCACCAAAACCCAACTCAACCCCACTATTTAACAATTGTGCTACAGCAGCTTTATCCTTGCGCTGCATGGCACTAGCCAATTGCAACCACGGTGCAATCGCCACGCCTTGCGCGTTTGCACGCTCCATTAAGGTTGCCAATTGTGTGTTATCTTTGCGTTCCAAAGCACGAGCTAAGGCAATTTCGTACAAGCGTGCTTTTTCGGGCGCATCCAATGCCACGCCGTCTAACTCAGCAAATACCCGTTCAAACTCACTGGTATCCGTGTCTTTTTGCGTAAACACTAAATATTGCAACAAGGCTTGTTTGCGCAACGGTGTCATGTCTTTTTCCACCAACAATAGATGCTGATAAAATGCTCGCGCATCGTCGAGATGATCTTGTTGCGTTGCTAATTGAGCGCGTAATAACCAATAACGCCCCTGTAATTCCATGCTTTGACCTTGCTGTTCTGCCAAAGCGATGAAGGTTTGAGCTGCCTCTGGTTGTTTTGTATCAATCGCCATTTGCAGGGCATTCAACAATAAATCAGGCTGTTGTGTACTTTGCCAAGCCGTTTGCAGGGTTTGCAATGCCGCCTCTAATTGCCCTGTCGCTTTGTAACTTTCAGCAATACGCGTGTACCACAACACTTGACTGTTCACAGGTGTGTCGGGTTTCGCTTGCGCTAACAAGCGGTTGTACAACGCCAATGCTCGAGCATAATCCTGCTGTTGCCAGCTCAACTCACTCAGGATTTCCAACTGATAAGGCGTTGCAGTGGCGATCTGCTGCTCATCAAAACTTGCTGCGAGGGCTTTAGCTTGTTCGGGTTGTTGTAATTCCCACAGAATTTGTAGACGGGTTAAACGCGATGCTGTAGTTTCACCCAGTTGCACATCCGCTTGTTGCCATGTCGCCAAGGCTTGATCTAACCGCCGTTGCCCGACTTGCCAATCCGACAAATACTGCCACAAACTCATGTCATTAACGTGGTAACGCTTGAGATAATCCAACATAAAAGCTTCACCCTGTTCAGGCGATTGTGCAGCTAATGCACTGAAAACACTCATAACAGAAGCATTCGGTAATGGCTCAGATTGCGCGACTTTCAATAAATAGTCTAAACCACTACCTGTCTGACTCCCATGTGCTGTTTGTACTAAACTGCGGCGGAATTTTTTATCCCCCGTGTGTTCATACAACCACTCCCACAAATCCATTGCTAAAGCTTTATCACCATTACGTTCAGCAACGTAAGCCAAACGTTCCCGCATGAGGGTATTCTCTGGTTCTAAACGCACCGCTTCTTGCAAATAAGGTTGCGCCGCCGTGAAATCCTTAGCCAAGATTTCAATATCGGCTTGTCGTAAATAGGCTTTCGCATCATCGGGTTTTGCCGCTAGAAACGTTTTATTCCAATCACGCGCTTGCGTTAAGTTTTTGGCGGCTAATGCGACATTAATACCCTTTTCCAACAAATCCCAATCACCAGATTGAGGATTCAATAAGCGTTGTGCCACACCTAAAGCTTGTTCAGGTTGCTTGGCTTTCATCCATACATCCAATAAGCGCACATTCAAGGCATGAGCTTCACTCGGACGCGCGGTAATCATTACGGCATCCTGCATAAAATTCGCCGCTTTGCTGTACAACCCCGCTTGTTCTGCCCAATAGGCCGCTTTTTCCAACCATTTTTGGCGGTGCATTCCATCTTGTTCGGCGATATTGCTATAGAGCTGACTGGTCAGTTCTGGACGACCTAAACCTTCACTAATCGCCGCTAACTGTTGTAAATCTTCGGGCGTATTCGACAATTGCGGCGAAGTTTCACGCACATAGGCTTCTGCCTCTGCTTGTTTACCCGCTTTAATCGCCTGTTTTAACCACGCATAAGTGTACAAACGCACACCATTGGGGTCTGTGGCATTATCCAAGGCATGACGAAGGTATTCTTCTGCTTTAATTTCATCACCACTTTGGCTTGCCCATTTCGCGGCCTCTGCCCACCATTCGCTTTGTTTCTCACCACCGCGATTGGCAAGGTACGCATACAACACCGAAGCCTGTGGCAACAAACCAAAATCCGCACACTGTTTTGCCAATGTTTCCAGCGCATCTGCTGCCATATTTTGTGGATCACCGAGAGCCTGTAAATGCGCTCGCACATCCAATAAGCGAGTTTGAGCATCTTGGTCTCCTGATAAATTAGCCGCGTAATAAGCAGCCAAGCTATTTTTTAATTTTAAATCGGCTGCTTGTTGTGCAATTTCAGTGGGTGCAGGATACGGCAGTTTTGCATTGATTAAACGCTCTGACTCCTGCCAATAACCACTTTCTGCTAATTGCGTTGCAAGCTTTAATACCGTTTCTGGCTCTATAGCATCTGTCGTGTTTAACATTTGTTGAAATTCAGCTTGCCGCCGATCCGCGAATTGCGCTTTTAATAAATCGGCTGATTGACCTTCAAAGAAATGTTTGCTGGCTTGTTGATATAACAAAAACAAAATAATTCCCACAATACCAATAAGCAATAACACCATTGGTGCAGAAAAAACAGCAGACGGAATACGCCGCCGACTGGATTTACCCTTAATCATTTGTGTAGGCATAATCGCTTATCTCCGGCTCAATAGACGGACATACACACCGTCATTTTGTTGTTGTTTCAACCAACTTTGCCAATTGGCACTTTTACTCTGTACAGAACTAGAAACCATAATGCCTGCATAACGTCCGCGTAATG
This sequence comes from uncultured Thiothrix sp., assembly GCA_964617055.1. GTDB lineage: Bacteria > Pseudomonadota > Gammaproteobacteria > Thiotrichales > Thiotrichaceae > Thiothrix. The sequence goes on along the minus strand of CAZTUZ010000029.1, from coordinate 6,552 downwards.
TTTCTTGTGGCAAACCAGATTGAATATCGTGCCATTTCAGAGCGTAGTTATGTTGTTGCAATACCTGTTGCACCGTGCGTAAAGCAGGAATCTCTATAGGGCGTTGTCCATCAATACGACTATCAAACAGTAATAAGAATGTATTAGGTGCAGGTTCAATCAGCCCCACCCCTAGACTATTCAGTTCAGGGTTACTAATCCACGGTACAAAACCCTTTTCGCGAATCCGCTTTGCTAGACGACGTGCTTCATCACGACGCGATGCGGGTAAGTAATCAATAATAATAATTTCCATATCATAATCATGTTGCAACGCTTCTATTTGTTGTAATAGCCAAATACGTCCTTCTGGATTAGCCTCTTGATAAGTTTTATTTGCATTGTCCCAACTGGCATATAAAGATTCAACGACCACTGCTTCTAATAAAGGTGCAATAGTTGGCATCGCTTCAAATCCACGATTCGCAATTAATCGCATTTGTGGGTAGCGCTGTTTAATGGTTTTCAAAATATCCGCTAAAGCCCGCGCTTGCCGTTGTCGTTCTTCTTGATTTTTAGAATACAAGTAATAGCTATCTAGGGTATCCAGAAATAGACCATCATAACCTTTCTTTGCTAAGGGTGTGACTAAAGTATCTAATAAAAAAGCCTGCCACTCGGGATTGGTTAAATCCAAAACTTCACTATCCCAAACATTATTACGTCCAAGAATCCATTCTGGCTTTACTTGTTTATACCACTTACGACTCGGCGAAACCTCTCCAATACTCAAGTATGCAAAAACACGAGCACCACGAGAATGCAATGCATTTAATTCATCAGGGCGAATATTATCTGATTCGACAATCACGCGCTGAAATTGGCCTAATAAGTCCACTGGCGGGTTCATTGCATAGAAAACCGCAGTGCTTTTCATCATCGTGGCTGATGTATTAATAGGCAGGGATTCAGTTGCGTAGGCAAAGCGCATAAATGAGACCACCAATAGAATAGTTAACCAAAAGCTTTTTGACTTCATGAGTTGTAACGCATTATTCGCTAGTAATAAGTTATTGGCGTAATTATCGGTCGTTTACCACCCATTGACCTCAAAGAATGGCACAAACGTCTGGTATTTCTGGATGGATAACACAGAGTGCCTAAAATTGTGGACGAACGTAGCGATTTTCTAACCATAAAAGGGACTTTATTATGCAAATGCCAAAATCACCATTTCGTTATTTTATCCACTTAACGCTTGTGCAGGGTATGTTGTTCAACCCCGCCATCGCGGCGAATCCTAGCCCCATAACCCAATCGATACCGCCTAAAATGGCTTGGTATCAGCCTCCGATACAAGTTACATGGCACTGGCAATTGCAAGGTGAGGTGAATCTGAACCGTGATGCTGAGTTATTCGACGTAGACTTATTTGACACACCCACCTCAAAAATTAAGCAACTGCATGACCAAGGGAAAAAAGTTATCTGCTATTTTTCGGCAGGCTCATACGAAGACTGGCGCGATGATGCCAAACAATTTCCAAACGCGATCTTAGGTAAAGCTCTCGATGGTTGGAAAGGTGAACGCTGGTTAGATATTCGTTCCCCTTCCATACAACTATTAATGCAAGCACGCTTGGAGTTAGCAAAAACAAAACAATGTGATGGGGTAGAACCCGATAATGTCGATGGTTATAGTAATCACACTGGCTTTTCCTTAAGTAAAACAGATCAGATTGCTTATAATCGTTGGCTGGCACAAGCGGCACACTTATTGAACCTCAGTATTGCGCTAAAAAATACCTCTGACATTACATCTGATCTAGTCGATGACTTTGACTTTAGCGTGGTAGAACAATGCCACGAATATGATGAGTGTAATAAATACACCATTTTTATACAAAAGGGAAAACCTGTGCTAAATGCCGAATATCACCAACGATACATTACGAATAGCAATGCAAAAGAACAACTGTGTGATCACGCTAAGCAGCTTGGGTTAAATACTCAAATATTGCCTTTGGCCTTGGATGGCTCTTTTGCCTATCGTTGCCAACCCTAATCAATTCTAAAAAAAGCCACCAAACGGTGGCTTTTTAATAGGTAGGATTAACGTTTTACAAAACACAATCCACATTAATGGTGTAGGCTTTACGAGTTGGTAAGGTTAAAGTAAGCGTTTGACTAGCAAATGAAGTAATCGTTGCGCCACCTGTTACCGTCGGCTTCAGCAAACACTTTGTTTTCACAATCATTTTGCCTTCACCTTCAATCGTAAAGTTCAAATCCATCCCTGTACCTGTTAAGGCCAGTAGATTTGCTCGCATTGGTAATTGTGTAATGCGTGTTACGTTATCGGTTGTTGTACCTAAACGCACATTGAATGTACCACCATCTTTATCTGAAAAGACCTTGGTATCATTATAAGCATACCAACCATCCACCGATTTGATTTTTTTACCACTTGTGGCTTGTGGCACATCAATTGCAAAACGCCCTGCATTTGTAGAAGTCAAATTAACCTTAGTTGTACTAGCATCTACTGCTGTCACATCCAACGCAGACTGCCGAAATGATTCGATACGGCCACGCAAATCATCGCCCGTTACAAATTCTGTGCCAAAACCGTAAGCCTTATTCAATAAGTTCTCAAACATTGCAGACGTGTAACCCGCATTATCAGAATTTAATGGGCCATAATCGTGCCACGGCCAATGAATTACTGCTTGTTTTGCATGATTGGTTAAATTATCAAACTCGGTAAACCATTGTGCTTGCGCTTGCACTGCCGTCATTTTCTTGAATTCAATCAAAGTAAAATCAAATGACATATTGGGGCTTAGGTACACTTTAGTATCATTGGGTGTCAAATACCCCATTGCATTGGGAAAACCTGCACCGACCCCCGCATATCCCCCGCTAAGGTAGTTCACATGCTGAATAATATCTTGCGATGTCTTTAGTGTTTCGGGTGCGCCAGGGACAGCCGCACCAATATTTGTCAGACCTAAATTCTGTTCAATAATACTGCGTGAATCCGCAAACTCAAACTTCACTTGGTCTGATGATAAAATATTAGTGTCGTGTGGATGCGTATAAGAATGTGTACCGATTTCATTCCCAATAGCCATGTAGTTTTTATATAGCGGCGCGGAAACAGCCCAGTTTGTGTATTCTCCATTAGCCTGATTATTACCAACGTTAATGTAGTAAGAACCTACAAAATTGTATTTGGTTTTCCACGGTTGCAGGAATTTTGTTAATAGAGGAGCATCAACGGTTGGAACTTCATCCACATACATGGATTGGTCCATATCATTACGCGAAATGAATAATGCTTTTTGACGACCCAATTGCATACCAGCTAATGGCGAATCCCCATAAACGCTCCAGCGAATAGCTGACCATAATAAATTAGCATCGGCAAAGAAACTAACTGTACCAAAATGCACATTACGCCCACCCGTGACACTCGCTACAACTGCGTTGCGGGTTGCATTGTTAATGGTTTGTGTAACCAATGGCGTTACTGTGTAAGCACCCGATGCGCCAAACGCACTGGTATACGCATTACTATAAGTCAATACGGTTTCACCACTAGTATAACCGCCTTCCTTCATCGCACCATGCGAGGTATTGGCAACATTCAGGACTAAATTAATGGGACCCGTACCATCCACACGCGCTAACCCGAAGAGATTCTTCATTCGCGCATAAGAATCACCATCCATACTGCTGCCATCGGCTTTATTCGTCATGAAGTCGCCACCAGCAATTAAACCAATATTGTATTTGTAAACTGCCAAACCTAAGTTTCGCTCAATGGTTGCAGCATTAGCATCAGGTACATAAGCGAAATAGGGAAACACTAAAGCATCGTATTTCACGATTTTATTCAAATCGGCTAAGTCGCTTTCATTCAACAAATCAAAGGGAATACCTGCCATCATGGCTTGTATTTGTGCACTCATGAATAATTGTGCATAATTTTTCAGATCCCAAAAACGGGCAGCACTAGTCTGTGAATACACAATCCCGATACGACGCTCCGTCGCGCTGTTTGGTGCGGGCAATGCCTGTTTACTTAACACATATTGATTCGTCGCATTGTAAGACGACGGGATAAAATCGACGTTATTCACATCAAGGAATAAGTTAATACCCGCACCACTTGGTGTACCGATCTGGCTTTCGGGAATAGCAATTTCCATGATAGACCCGCTACCACTGGCTGTAATGGCATAACTTAATGGTCCACCGATGTAATTCTCACCATCAGCACCGCTGTAGAGGTAAGGCTTACCGTCGGTATAGAAATTAACATTGTATTCAGCACCACCCACATTGCCGAAAAGCTGGTAGCCAGTGCTGGCATTTTGGTCGGTATTTAACCAAATGGTGGTACTCGCACCAATGCTACGGCTAGTTGACTGAAGTAACAGTTTGTAAGTATTACCCTCGTAACGACCGTACAATTTGTAACCCGTTACAGGTGTACCAGGCGGTGTATCCAAACGATCTTGCTCAGTCCAGTCACTCGCACTACCATCAATTGTGATAGCAGCCATAGCCATCGGCATCCATGCCGATAGACAAAACACTATAAGCAGCTTGGCGAAGCTGTTTAACGATTTTAGAATTTTATTCATTGCTGACGTTCCGTTCCAGAAGTAACAGATATGGCAGAAAATAAGCAACTCCTGCCTATACCTCCACGACAATAGGCAAGTTATCCTAACCACTAAAGCAGTAGCACCCCGAACGGCTTAATTTGCCGGATAGTCTGGGATCAAAAATTTCCCTAAATAAATTTTGTAAAAAATATAAAAACGACCCTGACTGACCTAATGATCAGTCAGGCTTTTTCTAATGAGCGATCATTCTAAGGACAATCCACTACAACATTATAAGTATTATTATTATTGAATTTCACCGTCAGTATTTGTGAAGCAAAACTGGAACTGCTCACCCCCGTCACAGTTGGCGCACTCGTACATTTGGTAGCAATCGTCATTGAACCCTCACCCGTTAGAGTAAAATTCAAATCTGTACCATCACCACTTAGAGCCGTTAAATTTGCTCGTGCAGGTAATGCTGTAATATGCGTAACGCTATCCGCCGCCGTTCCCAAATGCACCGTGAAAGTTCCACCATCTTTGTCCACAAAAACTTGGTTGTCATTATATGCGTACCAACTATCAACCGACTTGATTTTATTTGTCCCCGTCGCTTGTGAAATATCTAAAGCAAAATACCCCGCATTACCAGATTGCACAGTCGCTGTTACAGTGCTGCTATCAGGTTGTGCGACGGTTAAAGTGGCATTATGCAATGCTTCCATACGCTGACGTAAATCATTGCTAGTAACAAACTCAGCACCATAGGTATAAGCTTTCTTAATTAAATTTTCAAACATCGCGACGGTATAACCCTTCGCTAAACCTGGGCTAGTTGGACCATAATCATGCCACGGCCAATGCACAATCGCCTGCTTAGCATGTTTAGTTAGCGTCTCAAATTCCGTTGCCCATTTTGCTTCGGTTTGTGCGGCTGTTAATTTTAAATACTCAATATTAGTGTAATCAAATGTCATGTTCGGACTCAAATAAACTTTCGTATCCGTTGGCGTTAAATAGCCAAAAGCATTTGGAAAACCAGCCCCCGACCCTGCATACCCTCCCGTTAAATAGCTAACATGCTGAATAATACTTTGTGCCGTAGTGAAATTATCTGGTGCGCCTGGTACAGCACCACCGATATTGCTCAAACCCAAATTCTGTTCAATAACAGAACGTGAATCAGCAAACTCCGTTTGTAACTGAGCAGCCGTTAAAGTATTCGTATCAAAAGGGTGCGAGTAAGAATGTGTACCTATTTCATTACCCAAATTCATGAATTGCTGGTAAATAGGTTTGGCAATAGTCCAATCCGTGTATTGACCAGATGTTTGATTATTCCCAACATCAATATAATAAGAGCCAACAAAATTATAGTTTGCTTTCCACTGCTGCATTAATGTCAGCAATTCACTCTCTACGCTACTAAAGGTGCTAGCATACATTGCCATATCCGTATCATTACGCGCGGCAAATAATGCTTTATTTCGACTTAACTGCAAACCAACCAAAGGCGTTTCGCCATAAACACTCCAACGAATAGCAGACCATAATACATTGCTATCAGCCATAATACTTACGGTAGCAAAATGCACATTACGACCACCAATTTCACTGGCTAATATGGCATTCTGACTATCTGAACCAATGGTTTGTGTTGCTAATGTTGTAACAGCACTTGAACCAGATGCCGCAAAATAATCGGTGTATGCATTGGTATAACTTAATAAAGTCTCATTCGCACTGTATTCACCTTTCAACACAGGATGTGTCACGCTAGATGCCGTTTTAACCGTCACGGTCGTAGGGCCTGCACCATTAACACGCGCAACCCCTAGTAAACTTTTCATGCGTGAATATGGATCGCTAGATAAAGCATTACCTGCGGCATCATTTGTCATGAAATCACCCGCAGTAATAATCCCAATTTTATATTGCGTCGCTGCTTGAGTTAA
>CAZTUZ010000028.1:0-20627 GCA_964617055.1 uncultured Thiothrix sp. | reverse complement strand
TCTTCGCGGCGCAATTCTTCCTCGCTGTATTCGTCCTTCATACGAGCATGGTCGGCGGGCGTGAGGCTGCTTTTTTCAATGCAGGCGAAGATTTTTTGCACTGACGGCTTGTGATAGACGCTGGTATCGACTTGTTCATCCAAACTGTCATTGATCGCCAGCATCCATTCGCGCCATGCTTCGGGGGTTTCGTCGTTGAGGTATTTCGGGCACAGGTAAATGATTTTATGTGGAATTTCGCCCAAACCTTGTCCGTGACGATCTTTGGGGTCGAAATCAATCATGCTCATGTCGCGGGCGTGTTTGTCGCCCGAAGTCAGCACCACGATGGTGTAAACCGCGAGTGCCGGACGGTAATCTTTCGCATTCACCGCTTGTTCGAGCAAGGCGGCGCAATGGTAATGTAAAAAACGGTGGTAATGATCGGCGTAACGACGGTGTTGAATATCCACGATAATGCGGTTCACTTTGTCTTCGGCGAACAAATCGAAGTGATTATTCACATTACCAATCGCACTCGGAAACGACTTTTCGGTTTCTACATGATCAATGATTAAATCAATGCCGAGAATGTCCTTCACGAAGTCGGTGAATACATCCGGTTGGGAAAAAGCTTTCTTGAAAATAACCCCGTAACGCAGGGAAGCAACGGCTTGCATGGGCGGTTTCCAGTGAATGACTTAGGCAAAGTTTAGCAGATTGTGGCTGGCAACAATCCATCAGCGTGCTTCGTTAGTGGTTTGATTTGCACCACCGAATGACTGCCGCTGGCGGTGTCTTTGCGAAATCCGACCCGCGCCACCACGAATCCCGCCTTATCCCAAAAGTGTTGCAAGGCGGGCGAATGCGCGTAACTCACGCTCATGTAATCCGCGCCGCTTTGTTGCGTGTACGCGGTCAACTGCGCCAACAATCGCGCCCCCCAACCTTGCCGCTGATACGCCGGATGCACCGCAATCCGCATCACCCGTTCACACACTAATTCCGCTGCACCTGCGATTTGTGCATGAAAAGTTAAAGTTTGCGGCACTAAATGCCCGTGTGGGCGGCGTTTTCCCGCATGAATCGCGGCAGTTAATGCCGCATCTAACCCACCTTCACGCGACAATAACGCCACCGCGATGATCTGTTCTGCGTCGCGTAACACATGCACCGACACCGTGGGCGAATCCAATAACTGGCGTAAATCCGACGGGCGCGTTTGGTAATGCGCCGCCACCAATAAGCCAAACACTTGGCGCAATAATGTTTCATCCGCCAACAAATCGTCACGGTTCAGCGACTGGAAGAGGGTATTTTTCTGTCCATCGCAGCGAGTACAGGATGGTTGATCCAGCTCGGTATCGAGCAATAATGCTTGGTTAATGAACGTTTCGAGTGGGTCATTGACTGCCCAACGCATGGGTTGAGTGAGGCGTAAAGCTTGGTAGTCGGGGTAAATGGCTGCCAAAGCCTGTTGAAAACGCAGCACAAAACCGCGTCCACTGCCTTCGTAGCCGTGAATCGTGGTGGCAAACACACAACGTGGATACGCTTCCAGCATTTGCAGCAATAACGGTAAAGGAATCGCCGCCGCCTCATCCACCAATAACACATCCGCAGCGGGCAAGGTTTGTAATAATTCATCCGGTGCAATGAAGGTCGGCAAATAATCTGCATCAGCGTGCTTAAACACACTCACCACGGCGGCTTTGGCAGGTGCGGTGAGTAAAACGCGCTGGTTTTGCCGCAGTAACTGACTCGCCGCCATGCCCAACGCAGCGGATTTGCCACGCCCACGATCAGCAGTCAATACCACTGGCGCAGTTGCAGCGCGTAATTGTGCGACAATCTGCGCTTGTGCCTGTAACGCGCTTTGCCCTGCTGTAACAGGAGAAATGGTGACAGGATAAGTCTGTAACAAACGAATAAACCGCTGCAAAAACCGCCCCGTGACCTGTTCTGGCTGATACGGGTACGCTAAAAAACGCTGATAATCAGGATCAGGAACATGTGCCCACACATCCAGCGGTGGCGTGAGCAAATACAATGCACCACCACCGCGCAATGTGCCCACCAATGCCGCCAGCGCATTGACATCCAAACCGCTGTGCGCATCGAAAACGATCGCCTCGGATTCCTGTCCAAGCAAGGTATGAGCTTTTTTCGCGGGTAAGGCGTGTGGCACGCTAGGGTGGGTAGAAATCCACACCACAGAAGCGGCATGAGTAAGCAGAGCCTGCGCACGCGCCAGAACCTGACTCTGCTCACCAGATAAGACAACTAGCTGCCTAAAGTGTAAGCTTGACTGTTTAATAGTCTTTTTATTCAATAAGATAGTAGATGCTATTTACACCGCATTAGAACCGGATTCGCCAGTACGGATACGAATCGCTTGTTCAACAGGCATGACGAAGATTTTACCATCACCGATTTTGCCCGTATTCGCGGCTTTTTGTACGGCCTCGATGACCATATCGACCTGCTCAGCTTTCACCACGATTTCCAGCTTTACTTTCGGCAGAAAATCCACCACATATTCCGCGCCACGGTACAGCTCGGTATGACCTTTTTGCCGACCAAAGCCTTTGACTTCGGTCGCGGTCATGCCAGTAATCCCGATCTCGGTTAAGGCTTCACGCACATCGTCTAACTTAAATGGTTTAATAATTGCTTGAACTAATTTCATAGCTCCTCCTTACTTGTCTGGAACACTTTAATTTTAATCAAATCGGCAAATTCTTACGCCATGCTGACGTAATCGGATAACGCCAATCCTTACCGAAACCCCGCCGCGTAATGCGCACACCGGGGGCTGCTTGTCGCCGTTTATACTCGCTCAATAATACCAAATTCACCACACGCCGCACGGTGCTTTCGGCAAAACCTGCCGCGATAATATCGGCAACTGCCTGATCACCTTCGAGAAAACGTTGCAGAATTGCATCCAATTCATCGTAAGGCGGTAACGAATCCTGATCCACCTGCCCTGGCGCGAGTTCTGCCGAAGGCGGGCGGTCGATCACGCGCTGCGGAATCGCTTTTCCCAACGTATTACGATACGCACTCAATTGGTAAACACGGGTTTTGTACACATCTTTCAACGGGGAAAACGCTCCAGCCATGTCGCCATACAGTGTAGCGTAACCCACCGCGCTTTCACTTTTATTACTGGTTGACAACAATAATTTTCCATGTTTATTGGACATCGACATCAACAATGTACCGCGAATCCGCGCTTGCAGGTTTTCTTCGGTCACATCGGCTGCTTTACCGTCGAATGCCGCCTGCAATTGTTGGGTGAACGCCAAAAATACAGGTTCAATCGGAATTTCCCGATAACGCACGCCCAACCATTGCGCTTGCGCGGCGGCATCTTCCACACTCATAGCAGCGGTATAACGGAATGGCATCATTACCGCTTCAACATTTTCTGCACCCAACGCATCGACTGCAATCGCTAAAGTCAATGCAGAATCTATGCCACCTGACAAACCGAGTAATACACCAGAAAAGCCATTTTTGCGCACATAATCCCGCACACCTGTCACCAATGCGCGGTAAATATGAGCGTTTTCAGCGGTATCGCCATTTACCGCATACCGTGCATCCTCTGTTGTAGCGGATTCGCCAAGCACCCAATCTTGCACGAATACCCCCGCGCTAAATGCTTCGGCACGGAAAGTAATACGCCCTGCAACATCCAGCAACATAGCGTCACCATCAAACACCAATTCATCCTGCGCCCCCACCAAATTGGCATACGCAATGGGGCAAGCATGTTGACGGGCTTGGCGTTGTAACACGGTGGCACGTTCGCTAGGTTTATCAAAACGATACGGTGAAGCATTCAAGACACAAACCGCTTGCGCCCCCGCCGCTATCACCGCTTGCATCGGTTCGTCGCGCCAAATGTCTTCACAAATCAGCACCCCGACGGCAATACCGTCGATTTGAACCACCAGAGGCATTGTACCTGCGGTAAAATAACGCTTTTCATCAAACACGCGGTAATTGGGCAATGCTTGCTTGGCGTATTCCCCCACCACTTGCCCGTTTTGTAACACACACGCCATATTGCGTAATGCACCATCACGCACCAACGGCACACCCAACACGACCGTAATACCGTGCGTTTGTGCCGCCACGGTTTGCACTGCTGTTTCCATTTGTTGTTGAAAATCAGGGCGTGACAATAAATCTTCTGGCGGATACGCTGACAACACCAGTTCAGGAAACAGAATCAGCGTGGCTTGCTGCTGTTTGGCGTGGGCAATGGCTGATAACACTTGTTGGAGATTACCGCTTACATCACCAACACACACATTCAATTGCGCCAGTGCTACGCGTAAAACGCTGGAGTTTGATGGATTGTTCTTTTGCACGATGTCATAAAACGCTATTGTTACTTATCCGAGACTATACCTGAAAAGGACGTAACGCATCATGTCCCGCATTATTTTTATTCTTGTTTTGCTAGTAGTCGGGTTTCTACTGTTAAAATCTCACCAACGCAAGCGGCACTTGCGACAACAACAGCAAAACGCTCCTGGACAAACACTCAAAAACACGCGCATGTTACGTTGCGAACATTGCGGACTCTATGTACCAGAAGCGGATATTATTTCTCAGAGGGGGAAATTCTTTTGCAGTCTGGAACACGCGAAACAACATTTGACCAAAAGCTAGTCCCAGTCTTCCTTCACGAAGACCCGTGGAATCTGTTACGTCTATATCATGTCTACCGCCTCACCTTGGCGGGAGCACTATTAGTCGCTTTGGTCTTAGAACACGGCAATATTCAACTCGGTCAGTACCAACCCGAATTGTTTCAATGGCTGACAGGAACGTATTTATTCATTGCGGTCATTAGTAATCTTGCCTCGTATTTCCAATGGCCTGACCTTTCCGTACAAACCGTGCTATTTGTGGTCCTCGATTTGGGCATTTTGTTGGGGCTGATTTATTCCAGTGGTGGATTAGAAGGCGGCTTTGGCATTCTATTGCTGATTCCGGTGTTGATCCCCTATTTGGGCAACCCAGGACACGTCTCATTATTGTTAGCAGCACTAACAGGCATTATTCTGATTGCCATGCAGTTCTGGTTACAGGCTAAAAACGTCGCCGGACAAATCAGTGTCATGCACGGTGGCTTGATTGCGCTTTCGATTATGCTTGCCAGTTGGGTCAGTAATCGTTGGATACGCAAAGCCAGCGCGGTAGCGACACTAGCCCAACGTCGTGGCATTGATTTGGCGAATCTGTCGCAACTTAACCAATCCATCCTCGACAAACTTGAATCCGGCATTTTGGTGGTAGAAGGTTCAGGCGCGATTCGCCACATGAACCAAGCCGCATGGGAAATGCTTGGCGAACCAGGGAACTGGCGTAGTAAACCCTTACAACAATTTGCCCCCGAACTGGATCAACACTTACAGCACTGGTTACACAAGATTTGCCCGCGTGTTGCCAGTTTTGACATTCGTCACCAAGGTACAACCGAAGTGCGGGCGCGTTTTTCGCAATTAGGCACACATTCACGGCGTGCCACCATGATTAATTTGGAAGACACCACCGAACAACGTGAAAAACTGCAAAGCGTCAAACTCGCCTCACTAGGGCAACTCACCGCCAGTATTGCCCACGAAATTCGCAATCCCTTGGGCGCGATTAGCCACGCCGCGCAACTGATGGGCGAATCACCGAATTTAGACAAAGCTGACACGCGCTTATTGCAGATTATTCAATCCAATGCGCGACGCATGAACCTAACTATTGAAAGCGTGCTCAATTTATCGCGTAAAAAAACCCCGAACCGCGAACGGTTAGCTCTCAAACTGTGGTTATACGAATTTCGTAAGGACTTTATCCTGCAAAACAAACTGCGCGAAGAGCAAATCAGTTTGTTTGTCGAACCTGCCGACACGGTGATCGAATTCGACCCAGCGCACTTGCATCAAATCATTTGGAATCTGTGCCGCAACGCCCTGAAATACGCACACGATGACCCCAATCACTTGCAATTAGACATTCAGGGCGGAAACCCTACCCATACGCGTGACATTATGTTGAATGTCCTCGACAATGGACGCGGCATGACCGAAGAACAACGCCAGCGTTTGTTTGAACCTTTTTTCACCACGAGCACACAAGGTACAGGTCTAGGACTATTCATGTCGCGGGAACTTGCCCTTAGCAACGGGGCGAGTTTGGAATACGTCGCCCTCGCAACAGGCGGCAGTTGTTTTCGACTCGTGTTTTCGCGTAATCGCTAATTAAAATAATGACACAATAAAACCGATATGACTGAACAGACCGTACTCATCATTGACGATGAACCCGACATTCGTGAACTGCTGGAAATCACGCTATTACGCATGGGTTTGGATACCGTAACCGCAGGCAATGTACACGATGCCCTACAAAAGATCGAACAATACCAACCCAATTTGTGCCTCACGGACATGAAACTCCCCGACGGCAATGGCATTGACATTGTGCGTTACCTGCAAAGAAATCACCCACACATTCCCGTGGCAGTCATTACCGCCTTTGGCAGCATGGATACCGCCGTCGAAGCCTTAAAAGCAGGCGCGTATGATTTCGTTTCCAAACCTGTCGACCTACCCAAACTACGCGAACTCATCCAAACCGCGTTAAAGCTATCCGCCAGCAAGCACAAACGCCAAGCCCAAGCCGAATCCGACGAAACGCACGGTAGCAGCATTCTGGGTAATTCCCCCGCCATGCAGCAATTGAAAACCACCATCTTTCGCCTTGCGCGTAGCCAAGCTCCGGTTTACATCCACGGCGAATCGGGGAGCGGTAAGGAATTGGTCGCGCACCAAATTCACCTGCAAGGCTCACGCAACAAAGCACCGTTTATCCCCGTCAACTGCGGCGCGATTCCCGAAAATCTGATGGAAAGCGAATTTTTCGGGCACAAAAAAGGCAGCTTCACGGGTGCTGTTGCCGACAAACAAGGCCTATTTCAAGCCGCCCACAAAGGCACGCTCTTTTTGGATGAAGTCGCCGACTTACCCTTAACCATGCAGGTCAAACTGCTACGCGCGATTCAAGAAGGCGCGGTCAAACCCGTCGGAGGGCTGGAAGAAACCCCTGTCGATGTGCGTATTCTCAGCGCGACTCACAAAAGCTTGGAACACGAAGTCGCCGCCGGACGCTTCCGCCAAGACTTGTATTACCGCCTGAATGTCATCAAGCTCAAAGTGCCACCACTGCGCGAACGCCAAGACGACATCCTCTTACTGGCGGATTTCTTTTTGGACAAAATCGCCAAACGTTGGGAAATGCCCCCGATTCGCCTTTCCCCTGCCGCACGTCACGAACTGCAAGCCTATGCTTTCCCTGGAAATGTGCGTGAACTGGAAAACATCCTCGAACGCGCCAGCACCTTATGCGATAACAACACCATCCAACCGGACGATCTGCAACTACCGATTTCCTTGGAAAACCTTGTCAGTCTCGCACCCAGCCTCCCCTCCAATTCCACCACCATCATGTCAACCCCGAAATGGGAAAGCCTCGAATCAGAAAAAACCACCCCTAGCGCGGAAAAACTCCCCGCATGGAATCCCATTAACGAAGACGAAGAACGCGCACTGATTATTCGTGCTTTAGAACAAACGCGCTGGAATCGCACCAAAGCCGCCGAATTGCTGGGCATGACATTCCGCCAATTGCGTTACCGCATTCAAAAATATGGCTTGGACGAAGGCTGACAGTGCCACCCTGCGCTGTCACTTTTTGACAACAATGCTGACACAAACTGGCGGGGTTATGCGACTTCCGCCACGATGCAACACCGAATATCCGCAAAAAAACCCCGTTTAATATCCCCATTGCCGCGAACCTGACTTGGCATACCTCCTGCATTATCCTGAGTGTCTAACAAGATAATGACAGACACCCCAACTAATCCTAATAACAAGGAGTTTTCTAAAATGAGCATGAAAGCAAAAGCGCAACAAGGCTTTACCTTAATCGAATTAATGATCGTTGTAGCCATTATCGGTATCTTGGCTGCAATCGCACTGCCAGCGTACCAAGACTACGTTGCCAAAGCACAAGCAACTGATCCTGTCACCCAAGCAGATGGCGTAAAGCTGAAAGCACGCGAATACTTTGAAAAAGAAGGAGCGTGTTATGATAACGCCAGTGCTGCTAACACTGTATACGGTATTGCTGCGAAAGCTGATTATGCAAGCAAATACACCGCTTCCATTGCCACTGCGGGTACAGCGGCTGTTGATGGTGGTTGTACTGTTACCGCAACTTTCGTAAGTGCAGGTATCAGCAAAGGCTTACAAGCCAAAACATTGACATGGACACTCAGTGGTCAAAGCATTGGTGTTCCAAAATGGACATGTAAAACTAACGTTGATACTGCTGACTATAAATTATTGCCAGATGAATGCCGCCACTCGCTGATCATTACGATCAAAAGCCTCCTACACAGGGGGCTTTTTAACTTCAGGGGGGGATATGCAAAAGTTACAAAACGGTTTTACACTCCTTGAAATGTTATTTGTTATAGCTATCATTGGTATTCTCGCTAGTCTTGCCATTCCAATTTACGCTAATTACACCGCAAGAGCACAAGCAACAGAAGCCTTTGTACAAATGGATGGAGTTAAACACAAATTACAACTGTATTTTCAAGAAAACGGGGATTGTATTGTAAATACAAACGTTATGGATGGTGATTTGGCTGACCAAAACAGCATTTCGGATAATGATAACTATGCGGGTAACTACACAGAAAGCATTACGACTGGCGGCACAGCTACTACTGATGGCGGCTGCACAATCACCGCAAAGTTCAAACCCTCAGGTGTTGGTCAAGCGATACAAGGTAAATCGCTCATTTTTGCACTATACGGATTTAGTAGTCGCACACCGCAATGGGCTTGTTACACACCTGACATTGCAGCCATTAATTACAATATACTACCTAACATATGCAGATTTAGCTCCTTTGCTGATGCAATCGCCCAATGAAAACCGTGAACACTAATCAAATACAACAAATATTCATATTTTTGATTGCGATTAGCATTTGGTTGCTTATCAATAATTACACGGGTATACGGCATGATGCACTTTTATACACAGTTGAAGCATTATCTATAAATGAACCCAGCACATTTAAAAACGATTTATTCTTAGCCTATGGATCACAAGGCTCTTTCACCATTTTCCCATTACTATACGCAAAACTAATCAAAATAGTGGGATTAGATCATGCCGCGCTATTACTTACTATTCTAGGAAAAATCTTGTGGTTATTGAGTTTGTTATCAGTTGCAATTAAATTAAATAAAAATAACATTAACTTTTGGGCGTGGCCTGCATTTTTAGTATTAACACTTCCTGCATTTTATGACTCTCACCATGTTTTCTCTTATGCAGAATCATTTGCGACACCAAGAATATACGCAGAAGCATTATCTCTACTTAGTATAACATTATTATTAAATAGAAATTTTATTTTTGCTCTATTAGCAGCGTTGTGTGCTTTAAGTTTACACCCACTGATGGCGATACCTACTTTTTTACTTTTAACTACTTTTGTGCTTCTTGAAAGAAAACTTTCTTTAAAACATCTGTCAATTATAGCACTTGCAATAGTCATCAATTACCTAATACTTACAACGCTAGACATTCCCTTTTTATCTCGCTTAACAAATCAATACGACCCAGAATGGTTCGCAGCAATACAACTAAGAAACCATAATGTTTTCCTCAGCAATTGGGATACGGCTTCATTTGGAAAAATAATTTTCATAGCCAACATCTTCATTCTCGCTTTGACATTACAGGAATACATTATTAAGCGAGTTGCTCTAGCCTCACTAATCACATTATTATTTTCTTTATCATTAGCTTATATTGGTAGCGATATTTGGCACAACATTCTAATTACACAACTTCAGATGTGGCGTTCACTGTGGCTAGTACAAATCATAGCATTTTCCATACTACCAATCATTATTTGTCATCTTTGGTTTAAGAGCAAAACACTCAGAATGGTAGCAATGTTAATGATTTTAGCCATATTGCTGAATGGATTATCCGCTGCCATGCTATCGTTAGTCTCGCTACTCATAACAGTTTATCATCGCACTATTGAATTGTACTTTACAAAAAGAGTCTTTTTAGCAAATACATTGCTATACATACCAATCCTGATAGCAATGCCCATCATTTTTTTTAGTTTAATGATGGTTATCAATCTCCATGAACCAATAAAAATAATCATTAGTGCTTTAAAAGAACCTGCTATTATACTCTTGGTTGCATTATTAATTTACTCAACCAAAAACAAAATCAACAATAAATACTTGCTTAGTACTTCTATTATCCTTATCGTGTTCTCTGCTTATTACTGGAATCAACAACTTAAAACAAACAACACAAATACCAAAACAGTTATTGAGAGTATCAAAAACAGCATACCTGCTGGCTCTATTATTCTCAGCACGCAAGGTATTGAGCAAACATGGTTGACATTTGGTAGAGCTAGTTACGCAAGTTCTATACAAACCGCAGGATCGTTATTCACTCGCACAACAGCAATAGAAGGGATTCGTCGTCTCAAGCGAATGGAACAAGCTAACTTTCCAGATGCAACCGTAAATTGGGATAATAAACAGTCGGCCGACCAATCTTTTACACTAAAAAATGTAGATTTTTTATGTCAGGACGAATTATTAAATTACATTGTCGCCCCCAATAAAGTTAACAACAATAAACCATTCACCATTTACTCTTGTCAAGAAAAAAGAGTTCCTAACCATGAATAGAAAAACAAAAAATGAGCTTTTTAATTACATTATAGTGAGCGGAATTGCTTTTATTGTAGACTTTAGCATGTTAGCAAGCTTAAGTGCCTTATTTGGCACACACTATCTCACTGCAACGTTAATTGCTTTCATTTTTGGTGTGTGGGTCAACTATACATTATCGATACGATGGGTATTCAGTCATCGCAATTTAGAGAAACAAAAAACCACAGAATTTAGCTTATTTCTGTTGATTGGCATATTGACCTTAGGTTTGTCAATGTTAGGAATGTCCGTATTAGTCGAATGGCTGAACATACACTATTTATTAGCCAAATGCATCACCACTGGTCTGACACTCATTACAAACTTTGCCGCTCGTCGTATACTCTTATTTCGGCAGCCGACTGCATCAACCAATGCGTTGGCTTCAACTTTACAATAAAAATAATTGGAAAAGTCATGAAAGAACATGCCATTATTATTGGGGCAGGTCCGGCCGGACTAACCGCAGCCCTAGAGCTACTCCGTCGCTCTCACATTAAACCTATTATTTTAGAAGCAGATGACTGCGTTGGTGGTATTTCACGCACCATCAATTATCGTGGTAATCGTATTGATATTGGCGGTCATCGTTTTTTCTCTAAATCTGACTGGGTAATGGACTGGTGGAAAGATATTTTACCAATATATTCCACAACAGAGGATAATGTTGAAATTAGCTATCAGAATCAGAAACGTACTTTAACAAATCATTCATTGTCTTCTGTATCAGAAGATGCTATTTTTTTAATACGAAACCGTTTATCACGCATCTATTTTTTGCGTAAATTTTTCGATTACCCCTTAAAACTTACCCAAGCGACCATTCAGAACCTTGGTCTTACGCGCATGATGCGTATTGGATTGAGTTACATTTGGTCACGCATCAGCCCACGTCGCCCTGAAACTTCTTTAGAAGACTTTTTCATTAATCGTTTTGGGCGTGAACTTTACCTAACTTTTTTCAAAGGCTATACCGAAAAAGTTTGGGGCGTTCCGTGCCATAAAATTAGTGCAGAATGGGGTGCACAACGTATTAAGGGATTATCCATTACCAAAGCCCTACTACATGCTTGTAATAAGATCATTCCTAAAAAGGCCTCCGTTGAACAAAAAACAACGAACACCTCTTTAATTGAACGCTTTTTATATCCTAAGCTGGGTCCAGGGCAAATGTGGGAAGAGGTCACCAAGCAAGTATTAGCACAAGGGGGGGGGAACTGCATTACCGTCATAAGGTTTGTGGTGTTAAAGTTGAAAATAATCGTGTTGTTGCCATAGAAGCAGAAAACATGGCAAATGGTGAACGAATCATACCAGGTGCTGATTATGTTTTCTCTACCATGCCCGTGCGTGATTTAATTAAAAGCATGGGGAGTGTGCCGCCTCAAGAAGTTCAAAATGTTGCTGCGGCCTTGCCTTATCGCGACTTCTTGACAGTCGGTTTATTAGTTTCTTGCATGAAAGCAAACGTACAATCTGCTTCAGCGCAAACAAATAATATGCCGCCTGATAATTGGATTTACATTCAAGAACAGGATGTACAACTTGGACGACTACAGATTTTTAATAACTGGAGTCCAGCAATGGTTCAGGATAAAAATACGATTTGGCTTGGTCTAGAATACTTTTGTAATGAAGGCGATGAGCTTTGGAAACTGAGTGATAGTGAACTAAAGCAATTAGGCGAAAAAGAATTAATAAAAATTGGTATGATCGATGATGGTGTAGTACTGGATAGTACCGTTATTCGGATGCCAAAGGCTTACCCTGCCTATTTTGGTGCTTATACGGAGTTTGATAAAATACGAAACTACCTAGATACACTACAAAATTTATTCCCGATTGGGCGTAATGGGATGCATCGCTATAATAATCAAGATCATTCCATGCTAACAGCAAAAGTCGCCGTTGATAACATTTTAGCAAAAATCACAAGCAAGTATAATATCTGGTCTATTAATGTGGATGATGATTATCATGAAGAAAAAGTCGAAGTAACCAAAACAGTAGTTAATACGAACTTACCATTTGTCAATACTGCCACAACGCATTAACGCTGCTACGAAACCAGTGAACCCTATGACATAATAGGGTTCTGCACCAGATATATAGAGGTTGATGCCACTACCCCATCCCGCTTATCCGAAAAATGCATCAATTCAATAAAGTTTTTACATCACTATTACTACGTTTATACCACACTACTATTTTGAGAATACTCAAGGTATAACGAGATGAAAGCACTTCATAATACAACCGTTGCAATCATTCAAACATGAACAATATAACGGCATTATTCTCACCGTGACGCGTGAGAGGTTTCGCACCATAGGAACAAAAGTGATTCATGCCTTCGGTAAATCCTCTCATGTTGTTTGTGATCTAAAATATATCTTGACGAACGGTCATACCGATCTGCGGATTTAATGAACGTAACAGTGTAAGGTGAACGACACATGGCTGGATCAACCTCATTAAATGCATGCGCTGGATTCATTTTACAGCCACGTTACTGGCGGTATGATTTGATTGCTTGTATACCTAAATAACAACTAAGATAAGCAAAGACTATGCTACCATTGACATCTTCCATTCCATTACCTGGTCTTGTGCGCCAATTGGTCGTACAAGAGGTTATTGACAAAGAGCAAGCGACACAAGCGGTTCAGAAGTCGCGTGCAGAAAAGGTCTCTTTGGTAGCATGGCTGGTCAACTCGCGTCTTGTTTCTGCTAAAGACATTGCTTACGCGGCCAGTGTTGAATACGGCTTGAGCATGGTTGATTTACATCAGGTTGATATTCCGGCCAAAGTTACTAACCTTTTAACTCCAGAACAGGTCAAAAAGCTTAATTTGCTCCCCATCTACCAGCGCGGCAAGAACCTCATGGTTGCGTTGGCTGACCCGACTTATTTGACCAATTTGGATGATGTGAAATTTGCCACAGGTTTGATTCCTGAACCTGTTTTCGTCGAATACGACAAGTTACAAGCACAATTAGAGGCAGATAGCGGTCTTACCGGACAAACAGCACCAACACACAATGGTGGCGGGAGCACTTCGGCGATTACCGAAGCTAAAGCAAAAGAAATCTCCCTGGATACGCGTGAACTCAAGGTCAAGAACGAGGGTGATGACCCTTCTGTTGTGGAGTTCGTCGACAAATTACTAGCTCATGCCATTAAATCCAAAGCATCGGATATTCACATTGAAGTGTTTGAGAAGAACCTACGCATTCGCTATCGGATCGATGGTATTTTGCAGGTCGTCGCAACGCCACCCAATGATTCTGCACAGCAACTGATCTCGCGCATCAAAGTTCTTGCACGCATGGATATTTCCGAAAGACGTGTGCCACAAGATGGACGCATTCGCTTTACCACACCTGAACAGAAGAAAATCGATTTTCGTGTGAATACACTCCCAACCGTCTTCGGTGAAAAGGTGGTTATGCGGATTCTCGATTCCAGCAATGCAGCATTAGGCGTGGAGAAATTAGGGTTTGAAACCAAGCAACAGAAAGATTTTCTCCGCGCACTGAGCAAGCCCGATGGTATGATTTTGGTGACAGGACCAACAGGTAGTGGTAAGACCGTTACCCTCTACACTGGATTGGGCATTCTCAATACCCCAGAAAAAAACATTTCCACCGCCGAAGACCCTGCCGAAATTAACATGCCAGGGGTCAATCAGGTCAATGTCAATCCCAAAGTGGGCTTAACCTTTGCCGATGCACTGCGGGCATTTTTGCGGCAAGACCCTGATGTTATCATGGTGGGGGAAATTCGTGACCTTGAAACAGCCGAGATTGCCATCAAAGCCGCCCAGACAGGGCACTTGGTATTATCTACTTTACATACCAACAGTGCGCCTGAAACCTTAACCCGTCTACTAAACATGGGTGTTCCACCGTTCAATATTGCGTCTTCCATACATTTAATCATTGCTCAACGTTTGGCGCGGCGCTTATGCGATAAATGCAAACGTCCGGCTCACGTTCCCCATGAAATATTACTTGGCATGGGGTTTCAAGCAGACGAATTAAATAACCTAACCATTTACGAACCTGTAGGCTGTGCGGATTGCTCACGCGGTTATAAAGGACGGGTAGGGATTTATCAAGTGATGCCCATCTCCTCTGAAATGGGACGCATGGTCATGAATGGTTGTAACTCGCTAGAAGTTGCCGACCAAGCACGGAAGGAAGGCATTTTAGACTTACGTCAATCGGGTATGAATAAAGTACGCCAAGGTATTACCTCTTTGGCGGAATTAGAACGTGTCACTGCCGACTAATTAACATCAACAGATAACCAGTTGTCTAAAGGACATAACACCGTTGTTAGTTTATGGTACGCTGATAGCATTAACAAAAATAACGCAGATTTAACGACACTATGCAGAGCAAAATCCTGAACAAGCCCATGCCAGCGAAACAGGCGACACCTGCTGCCCAACAAATCATGTATATTTGGGAAGGCGTTAATCGTAACGGTGTTAAGATGCGTGGCGAAACCCAAGCGGTTAATCCCAACTGGTTACGCGCAGAATTACGTCGCAAAGGCATTAACCCTGGGCGCATTTACAAAAAACCCGCACCATTATTTAAACCTGCCATTAAGCCAGCAGACATTGCGCAGTTTGCTAGACAATTAACCACAATGATGCGCTCTAGTGTACCGATGGTGCAATCACTGGAGATGATTGCCAACAGCGGGGAAAATGCTGCGTTGCGCGATTTAGTACGCAAGCTCAAAGCTGACATTGAAGGTGGTGCGGGCTTAGGACAAGCCTTAAGCAAACACCCGCGTTACTTTGATAAATTGTTCGTTAATTTAGTCAAAGCAGGTGAACAGGCGGGTACTTTGGAAACCATGTTGGATAAAGTTGCCACTTACAAGGAAAAAAGCGAATCCCTCAAAGCCAAAGTAAAAAAAGCCCTCATGTACCCTATCATTGTGATTGTGGCAGCAGTAGTCGTTTCGGCAATTTTGCTGATTTGGGTTATTCCACAATTTAAAGAAGTGTTCAGCGGTTTTGGGGCAGACTTGCCTGCCTTTACATTGTTCGTTATTTCCATCTCTGACTGGTTACAGGTCAACTGGTGGATACCCATTATAGGATTCATAGTAATAGGTTACAGTTACACAACCGCCCGTAGCAACTCACGCACGTTCGACCGTTTCATGGATCAACTATCCCTTAAACTACCTATTGTTGGTAATATCGTCAATTTATCATCTATCGCTCGTTTTGCACGCACATTATCGACCATGTTCGCTGCGGGTGTTCCGTTGGTAGAGGCAATGGATTCTGTCGCAGGTGCAACAGGTAATATTGTGTATGAGGATGCCACACGACGAATGCAGGATGATACTTCACGCGGTGTACAGCTCAATGTCGCTATGCAAACCACACAAGTTTTCCCCAACATGGTGGTGCAAATGACCCGTATTGGCGAAGAATCAGGTCGTTTGGAAGAAATGCTCGCAAAAGTAGCTGATTATTACGAAGAACAAGTGGATAATCTGGTCGATACCTTATCCAAACAAATCGAGCCACTTATTATGGCAGTACTGGGGGTTTTAGTCGGCGGCTTGGTCATTGCAATGTACCTGCCTATTTTCAAACTTGGTTCAGTCGTTTGAGAACAACAACAAGATGGAATTTATGTATTTACTCAGCACCAGCAAAGCATGGCTATTGGTTACTGTTGGGCTATTTTCACTGTTAATCGGCAGTTTTTTAAATGTCGTGATCTACCGTTTGCCAATCATGCTGGAACGTCAATGGCGGCGTGACTGTCAAGAATGGCTGAATAAACATCCGCCCGAATCCGATTTAAGTTCGCCCTTTAATTTGGTTGTGCCTCGTTCCCAATGCCCGACTTGTGGCCATCAGATAACAGCCATTGAAAACATTCCTATTATTAGCTACTTAGTTTTAGGTGGTAAGTGCCATGGTTGCAAAACGCCAATATCCATACAGTATCCGCTAGTTGAAGCTGCAACCGCTGCCCTTTCCATGCTAATTGCTTGGAGAGTCGGGTTTGGTCTGGAGCTGGCTTTATTGCTTGGCTTTACTTGGACGTTAGTCTCATTGTTCATGATCGATGCCAAAACCATGTTACTGCCGGATGTCATCACTTACCCGTTATTGTGGGCTGGTTTGCTGGCAAACCTCTCCAACACTTTTGTAGCCTTACCAGATGCTGTTATCGGCGCGGCACTGGGGTATTTAGCTTTGTGGTCAGTGTTTCACCTGTTTCGCCTATTAACTGGTAAAGAGGGCATGGGGCATGGTGACTTCAAACTGTTAGCAGCATTGGGTGCATGGGGCGGCTGGCAGATTCTGCCTTTTGTTATTTTCGCCTCATCGGCATTCGGTGCTCTTTTCGGCATTGGCCTTATGCTAGTAAAACGCAATCGTGAAAGCACTCCCATGCCATTTGGCCCATGGTTAGCAATGGCGGGGTTCGTGGCGGTTGTGTGGCGCACTGAAATTTTGGGTGTTATGCAGAAGGTTTTTCTGCCTTATTAATAAAAAAAGAGCCAGTTCCATTACGTCACTGGCTCATTACGCGAGAGAAATCGTTCCTTGATACAATTGACGTGACCCCACTGGGTTGTGTCAAAACCTTCTCACGATGCGTTCTAACGATCATTTCCCTATTCAAAATAACCGCTGTCGTTACAACAACTGTCATTTTCTAGGAGTATAGATCGTTTATGTGATTGCGCTAGTTGTCGCCTTCACTTTTGTGCGAATTGGCTTAGTATTTGCCCATTGCTGTGGTGTCTGACGCAATTGCGGCACAACTTTTGCCGCACGTTGCCACCCTGTCGCTTGCGGTTTGTGGGCGTGTTGCTGTTGGACACGTTTGGCAGGTGCACGATACCCTGCTGGTAATTGACACTGGCAGGGTTCTACTTTTACCGTGTGATGTTTCACGCGCACAATGGGCTTTTGCAGGTTGGCGCGTTTCGTCCGCATGTCATCCGC
Source organism: uncultured Thiothrix sp. (assembly GCA_964617055.1). GTDB lineage: Bacteria > Pseudomonadota > Gammaproteobacteria > Thiotrichales > Thiotrichaceae > Thiothrix. The sequence goes on along the minus strand of CAZTUZ010000028.1, from coordinate 2,797 downwards.
ATTAGCGTGACCTTTGGCAATGGCTTGTGCAACTGGTGCTGCTAATAACAACATCCCCAAGCCTGCGATGAGTTTTTTCATAACTGAACTCCATGAACAATGCTCGTTTGGCTGTTACAATCCGTGCTTAGCTTGAATCAATGGACACAACCTTATGACAGAACAGCAACAAACCACCCATTTCGGTTTTCAACAAGTACCCGTTGCAGAGAAAGCTAAACGAGTAGCTGGGGTGTTTCACGCGGTAGCCGATAAATACGATATTATGAACGACGTAATGTCATTGGGCATTCATCGCTTGTGGAAACGCATTACCATTCAAGAAGCGGGTGCAAAGCGTGGTAGCCGTATTTTGGACCTTGCAGGTGGTACGGGTGATTTAGCTGCAAAGTTTGCGCGCATCGTTGGGGAAGATGGCGAAGTTGTGCTTTCTGATATTAACGCCTCCATGCTCATGAACGGACGCGAACGTTTAACCGATATGGGTATTGGCGGCAATGTCAATTATGTACAAGCCAATGCAGAATGTTTGCCTTTCGCGGATAATTATTTCGATGTCATTACCATTGCATTTGGGCTGCGCAATGTGACGGATAAAGACGCGGCTTTGCGTTCTATGCATCGCGTGTTAAAACCTGGTGGGCGTTTATTGGTGCTGGAATTCTCTAAACCTGTCGCGCCATTAGCCCCGATTTATGACCAGTATTCTTTTAAAATCCTGCCATTAATGGGTAAATTAATCGCTAACGATGCTGAAAGCTACCGCTACCTTGCGGAATCGATTCGGATGCATCCCGACCAAACCACCCTAAAAGGCATGATGGAAGCGGCGGGTTTTGAGCGTGTCACCTACACTAACATGACAGGTGGAATTGTGGCTCTCCATAAAGGCTTCAAGTTTTAAACCTAAAGCCTTTAGATAGCAGATGCCTAACCTGACGCAGGTACTAAGCCTGTGTTGGGTACGGGCGAAAACTCAGGACGACGGGGCAACTGTGTTTTCGGCATTTTCTTGGTATGCAGGTAACGCGCGTGCCACCATGCTGGTAGTGTCAGACTCGCCAAAAATACCACCAGAGCCACCCATTTTTGCTCATCTGTCAGTGCCCATTCACCCCAACGAAACGGAATATAGCAGTACAAAACCACCAAATGATAAGCAAATACTTGTAGCGAATGCTGCCCTAAAAACGCTAACCAACGCCCCGGTAATGCTAACCAGTTCAACAGACCATAACGCTGTTGCAATACGATGACACCCGCAACCAGATAAGCAATGGCCAAGAAGTTTAGTAAGCGCAACCAAGCCATGTTATCCCGCGCAATATGGCGAAACTCTTGCAACCACACAGTAACTGCCGACCAATTTTGTGGAATATACCCGTGACGTTGCAGGAATAAATACACCACTAACACCACGCTTGCCGACATAACCCAACGATTCAAACGCGGAGCCATGCCTTTACTATCCATGCGCAAGAATCCCAACACCATACCTAACACAAACAACAGTTGCCAAGCCATAAGGTCAAATGCGCCTGTTCGTACTAAGAGTTCGTTCGGCACTAGCCCCATAATTTGGCGACCTAAACCGTACTGTGCTGCTCCCCACAGACTAAAACTGCCCAGCAACACCATGAACACACCCATACCACGGTACTGCGTCATCCAACGCAAAGCCAGTGGCGCACACAGCATTAGCACCACATACAATGGCAAAATATCCAGCATTGGTGCTTGGTAAGTCAACAGCATTCCCGAAATCAACCCCCGCACAGGTTCAGTCTGCATCTCGGTAGCGAAACTTTGCCAATACGCTCCCGACCAAACGGTTGCCATCGTGAACAGAAATACCGCGATAAGCACCATGAGGTGATACAAATAGATCACACCAGCACGTTTCCACACTCGCTGCTCCATGACGTGAGCACCTGCGCTGTGATAACGCCCATACACCAGCGCGACTAACATACCCGACAGAAAAACGAAACCTTCTGCGGCACTGACGTAACCAGCAAACTCATAAATGTGCTGAAATACTGGCTCGCCAAAGTGGTCTGTTGCCATGATGATCAGCATCAAGCCTCTCAAAATGTCCAGAGAAAGATCACGGCTCATGGAAAATGCTACATCCTTGCCTATCCGGCAGTTACAAATTAGGGGAATTTATGTACGACGCACTATACGACCAACTGACAAATAGTGGCAAACAATCTATCGCCAACACTGTACGCGCCCTGCATTCTACTCTACAATTCTCGCGCCAAAACGTTGGCCTACTCCGGTATTCAACCGCTTTCGGATTCCCGACATCATGAAATCAAACCTTTACTGCTTGACATTGACACTAAGCCTCTCCCTCGGTGGCCTGACCTCACTAGCGCACGCTGAGAATACAGGGTGTTTTACGCATGTCAAACAACTAGCCGAACAACGGGCTGCGCAACCTTATGCCAAAACCCCGATGATGCAAGTAGATACTGGCAGAATCACTTATGACCATTACCAACACATCAAGTTCCGCACCAACCAAACCTTCTGGCGGAAGGAAAACCTGCCATTCCAACTGGAATTTATGCACCCTGGAATGCATTTTATTCACCCGATCCAACTCTATACTTGGGAAAATGGTGCAGAAAAACCCATCTCATTTTCCAAAGATTACTTTGACTACACCGAAGTCAAAGACCTGCATCTGGAAAACGATGAACCGCGCATGGGGTTTACAGGGTTTCGGATTTTATCCAAATTAGGCCGCAAAGGTGCGGATGCTCCCTACAATGAAACGGTGGTATTC
>CAZTUZ010000027.1:0-21064 GCA_964617055.1 uncultured Thiothrix sp. | reverse complement strand
ACACGACGCTCTTCCGATCTACACCTTCCAATTCGCACACGCTTACGCTCGCGGCGAAGGCATGAAACATTACGTCAACATGGTTCAAGAGCCAGAGTTTGCAGCGCGTGAAAAAGGTTACACCTTCGTATCTCACCAACAAGAAGTTGGTGCTGGCTACTTCGATGACGTAACAACCGTTATCCAAGGTGGTGCTTCTTCTGTTACCGCTCTGACTGGTTCTACTGAAGAAGAACAGTTCCACTAAGATTGCGTCATTCAAGCCTGCCGGTTTGAAGACGGATCTGGACTGATCCAGTGATAAAAAGCCCGGCGTGTTTGCGTCGGGCTTTTTTATTTGTGCCATTACAAGGAGATTACTCATGACTGATTTCAAAACAGCCGATTTATTAGACGACAACGAAGAGAAACCATTACAAGTGGTACAACCAGGTTTCAATAACTACGGTGGTCGTAACAAATTCTCAGGTCAAATCGTTACCATTAAAATCCACGAAGACAATTCCTTAGTGCGCGAATTGGTTGCTGAAGACGGCAAAGGCAAAGTGCTGGTGGTTGACGGTGGCGGCTCTACCCGTTGCGCTTTGTTGGGCGATATGCTCGCAGAAAAAGCGGTGAAAAATGGCTGGAACGGCATTGTGGTTTACGGCTTGATTCGTGACTCCGTGGACATCGGTCAAATGGACATCGGTGTGAAAGCACTTGGCACATTACCTCTGAAAAGCGTCAAACGTGGCGTAGGCTTGCGTAATGAAGTGGTGCGTTTCCATGACGTAACCTTCAAACCGGGCGATTACCTGTATTCCGACGAAGACGGCATCATCGTTTCTCCTGTCGCATTACTGGGCGAATAAGCCGCTCCCCAAGAATGGGTAAGTTCTTGCCCATTCTTTGCTTATTTGTCTGTTTTTCTCGCCATAATTCCTCCCCCCATACTGACCTTTCTAAGCTATTATCGGCAGATGAATGACTGATAGCAGAGAGACGTTCGGATGTCTAACCCCCTTATTCGTAACCTGATTTGGCTGGCTGTTGCCATTGTAGGCGCGTCTGCCGCTGGTGGTATTGCCCTGAATCGCGGCGAAAGCATTAATGCCTTGTGGTTTGTTACCGCTGCGGTGTGTATTTACGCACTGGCGTATCGCTTTTATGCCGCGTGGATTGCTGCAAAGGTCTTGTGTGTGAATGAAACCCGCGCTACTCCAGCGGAACGTTTTAACAATGGGCATGACTTTGTGCCGACTAATAAGTGGGTGGTATTTGGGCATCATTTCGCGGCGATTGCCGGCCCTGGACCATTAATTGGCCCCACCTTAGCCGCGCAATTTGGCTATTTACCTGGCACATTATGGCTGCTATTCGGTGCAGTGTTGGGCGGTGCTGTGCAAGACATGACCACCTTGTTCTTTTCCACGCGCCGCAATGGACGCAGTTTGGGGCAAATGGCACGCGATGAACTCGGCGTTATCGGTGGTATGGCGGCGTTAATTGGCACATTAATCATCATGGTGATTTTGATTGCGGTGCTGGGTTTGGTGGTGGTCAATGCCATGAAACACAGCCCTTGGGCAACGTTTACCGTCGCCATGACCATTCCGGTGGCAATTCTGGTGGGATTGTACATGCGCAATATTCGCCCCGGACGTGTGTTGGAAGCCTCTGTTTTGGGCGTGGGCTTGTTGTTATTGTCCGTGGTCGGCGGTGGATGGGTGGATCATAACCCCACGTTAGCCGCATTATTTGACCACGATGGTCTGCCCTTGGCGTGGATGGTGATTGTTTACGGCTTTATTGCGGCGGTATTACCCGTGTGGTTATTGCTCGCGCCGCGTGATTATTTGTCCACTTTCATGAAGTTGGGCACGATTGCATTATTGGCGGTGGCGATTGTATTCCTTGCACCTGACATCAAAATGCCCGCTTTGACGCGCTTTATTGATGGCACAGGGCCGATTTTTGGCGGTACGTTATTCCCATTCGTGTTCATTACCATTGCTTGCGGAGCGGTTTCGGGCTTTCATGCTTTGATTGCATCGGGAACAACGCCGAAATTATTAGCCAACGAACGCGATATGCGCATGATTGGTTACGGTGGGATGTTACTGGAATCGTGCGTCGCTATGATGGCTTTGATCGCCGCCACAGTCTTAGACCCTGGTGTGTATTTCGCCATTAACAGTCCGGCGGGAATTGTAGGCAAAGAAGCGGCGGACGCGGTGGCAAAAATCAGCGCGTGGGGATTTCCGGTAACGGTTGAGCAAATGCAGTTCTTAGCACAAGCAATGGGCGAAAAAACCTTGTTTGCACGGACGGGCGGTGCGCCATCGTTAGCGGTAGGCATGGCGAGTATTTTCGGCAGTGCGTTTGGGCAAGGCTTGCTGGCAATGTGGTATCACTTTGCGATTATGTTTGAAGCGGTATTTATTTTGACCACATTGGATGCTGGAACGCGGGTAGGGCGGTTCATGCTGCAAGATTTCTTGGGTAACTTCTCACCGAAATGGGGGCAAACCTCGTGGTATCCGTCGGTTTTATTGTCGTCAGGCATTATTGTTGCGGCGTGGGGTTATTTCTTATACATCGGTGTGATTGACCCGAATGGCGGTGTGAATATTTTATGGCCATTGTTTGGGATTTCTAACCAAATGTTAGCCGCGATTGCTTTATCCGTGGGGACGGGGATTCTCATTAAATCGGGCAAACTGAAACTGGCGTGGGTAACGGGTGTGCCATTGGCGTGGTTAGCGATAGTTACGACCACGGCAGCGTATGAAAAAATCTTCAGTGATGATGTGCGCGTCGGGTTTTTAGCGGCTGCCAATGACATGGCGGCGAAATTAGCCGCTGGGACATTACCGCCGGAAAAAGCGGCTGTTGCGCCACATTTAATCTTTAACCAACAATTGGATGCGTGGTTGACGGTGTTTTTTATCGTGGTCTTGTGGGTGGTGATTGGTGATATGTTACGCGTGGCGTATCGGCATTTACAAGGTTTACCCGTGCCGCCCTTGGCAGAAGCCGCGAACGAACCGAGTCGCTTGGTGGAAGATTGGGTGCGAGATTAGGAAATACCATGTTAAGTAAAGCGCAGTGGTTGTATGTGCTGAAACGAACATGGCAAGGAGCGTGGCGTTATGTACGCCATGTTTCCGGTGACGATGCCTACGAACGTTATCTCCAGCATTGCGCGGTGTATCATCCTGATGAAACACCGCTAAACCGCAAAGACTATTTCAAGCGCGAACAAAGCCGCAAGTGGGATGGGATTCGGCGTTGTTGTTAGCGGCTTTGCCAGCATATAATTGCCCGTTTCGTATTACCAAACGGGAACACCGACATGGCACAGTCAGTCAAAAAAGTCGTACTTGCCTACTCCGGCGGCTTGGATACCTCCATTATCGTGCGCTGGTTGCAAGAAAATTACGGTTGTGAAATCGTCACCTTTACCGCCGACATCGGTCAAGGCGAAGAAGTTGAACCTGCCCGCGCCAAAGCGTTGGCAATGGGCATTAAGCCGGAAAACATTTACATCGACGATTTGCGCGAAGAATTTGTGCGCGATTTCGTGTTCCCCATGTTCCGCGCTAACACCATTTACGAAGGCGAGTACCTGCTGGGCACGTCGATTGCGCGTCCCTTAATCGCCAAGCGTTTGATTGAAATTGCCAATGAAACGGGTGCGGATGCGATTTCTCACGGTGCAACGGGCAAAGGTAACGACCAAGTGCGTTTTGAACTGGGTGCTTACGCGCTGAAACCGGGCGTGAAAGTGATTGCGCCGTGGCGTGAATGGGATTTGAACTCGCGTGAAAGTTTAATGGCGTATGCTGAAAAGCACGACATCCCCATCGACTTCAAAAAGGCTGGCAAAAAATCCCCTTACTCAATGGATGCCAACCTGCTGCACATTTCTTACGAAGGTGGTCCATTAGAAGACCCGTGGTTTGAAGCGGAAGAAGACATGTGGCGTTGGAGCGTTTCCCCTGAAACCGCACCTGACCAACCCACTTACGTTGAAATTACCTTTGAACAAGGCAACCCAGTAGCATTGGATGGCGTGCGCATGTCGCCTGCGACTTTGCTGGAAACCTTGAACAAAGTCGGTGGCGCGAACGGCATTGGGCGTTTGGATTTGGTGGAAAACCGTTACGTCGGTATGAAATCGCGCGGTTGTTACGAAACCCCTGGCGGTACTATTTTGTTACCAGCACACCGTGCGATTGAATCCTTGACCTTGGATCGTGAAGTCGCGCACTTGAAAGACAGCATTATGCCGAAGTACGCCGAACTGATTTACAACGGTTACTGGTGGAGTCCAGAGCGCAAAATGTTACAAACCATGATCGACGAGTCGCAAACTTACGTTAATGGTGTGGTGCGCATGAAGTTGTACAAAGGCGCAGTCACGGTTGCGGGTCGTAAGTCCGACGACAGCCTGTTTGATGCACGCATTGCCACCTTCGACGATGATGGCGGCGCGTACAACCAAAAAGACGCAGAAGGCTTCATTAAATTGAATGCGTTGCGTATGCGCATTGCCGCTAACAAAGGTCGTTAAGCATGACTAGCAACACGGAAGCACGCTTGGAAAAGCTGGAATTATTGTTCATGGAGCAAGAGCAAACGCTGGAGGCACTAAGTCGCCAGTTTTATTTGCAACAGCAAGAAATACGTCAACTTTTGTTGCAAATGGAGCAAATGAAAGAGCGTATGAAATCCATGAGTGCTTCCATTGTTGCGACACAGGCGGAAGAAACCCCGCCACCGCATTATTAATGGCGATGAGTGAGCGTTATCAGCTCGTTCAAACGCCGGAGCGACTGGAATTACACGATACCGCTGATCCGAAAATCGGCGCGGTATTCGTGGATTTTGTCGAAGGCAAAGCACGGCACCGCCTGAAATTTGGTGGTGGAAAGGGGCAAGACATTGCCAAAGCCGTCGGTTTGCACAAATTCAAACAACCCCATGTGATTGATGCAACTGCTGGATTAGGGCGCGAATCCTTCGTCTTGGCAAGCTTAGGTTGCACGGTCACGATGTTGGAACGTTCGCCAATGGTTCATGCGTTATTGGCGGATGGTTTGCAGCGTGCCAATGCAATAAATGACCCTGAATTACAAGTGATTGTGCAACGCATGACCTTACATCAGGTAGATGCTATCGCTTGGCTGAATGATCTTCCCTTAGAATCTTATCCTGATGTAGTCTATCTCGACCCCATGTTCCCTGAACGGCAAAAGTCAGCATTAGTGCAAAAAGAGATGCGTTTTTTCCATACAGTAGTAGGGGATGATTCAGACAGTGATGGCTTGTTGGCTTGTGCAAGGCAGCGAGCAAAGCATCGAGTGGTGGTAAAACGTCCTCGTCTCGCTCCGCTACTGGCAAATGCCACACCAGCATTTGTGATTAGTGGTAAGGCAGTGCGCTATGACATTTACTTACCTTTACCAAAAGCAACTGCGTAAGAACACCATCATTAAAAAGAATATCCCAAACCAAGTCATGGCTTTGACTATCACGCGGTACAGTTGACGTTTTTCACTGCTATTCATATAACCAATCCGTAATAGGCGAATTTATGTGTATTGGGGGAAATGCAGTGGCGAAGCTTAACACAAACTGCTATGGATTAAAAAATATCATTTTAAATAAAAAAAATTAATCAACATTTTGTCGGATTTCAGAAAATAAATTTAGGCATTCTAGGTAAAAATAGGCTAATGTTAATTAATGATAAGCTGAGTTATCGTGTTTTTGTAGGCTCGCTTATGGGTGCTAGTATCATTGGGTGTCGCAACAAAGTTTGATCAAACCCTTATGGAAATAAGCTGGCTAATGTTTGGTAATGTAGTATGCAGAATGTGAACATGTCCTACACACCCTTCAAATTTTTTGGAAAAAATTCGTGCGGGCGTGATTTCGTTGTCGGTGATATTCATGGGTGTTTCACTGCGTTTGAGCGTCTGTTGACTCAGGTAAATTTTGACCCAGAGTGTGATCGTATTTTTTCAGTAGGTGATTTAATTGACCGTGGTTATGAATCGCATCGTGCTGTCGAATTTCTAAATTACCCGTGGTTTCATGCCATTATGGGTAATCATGAGCGCATGTTGATTGATGCGTGTGATGATGCCTCGGTCTATGAAAACTGGGTGCGTTATAACGGTGGGGCGTGGTGGAAGCATGTTCCTAGCGTTGCGCGTCCACGCATTCGACGAGTGATGGAGCAATTACCACTAGCTTTTGAGGTATCTACGGCAATTGGTCAGGTGGGGGTTGTCCATGCAGACATTCCAACAGGTATAAGCTGGGTAAAGTTTGTACAATCGTTGGGTGGCGATAGCGACATGAAGGAGTACGCTTTGTGGTCGCGTAATCGTTATAAGTATTTCAGAATGTTGGGGCGCACCGTTCCAGTGGATGGCATTGATCTTGTTGTGTTCGGTCATACGCCGATGAGTACGCCATTACATACCGCGAATGTTTATTACATCGATACGGGAGCGGCTCTGGTAAGCGACCGTAGTTTAGGCACGTTGACACTATTGCAGATTCACCCGATTCTAGAACTGCATCAGTTGGATGCGCGAAGTGTCGTGCATGAGAAAATTCCTGCCTGATGCCCTATCCGAATAACCGGAGGGAATCTTCACTCCGGTTTGGTGGTTTGTTAGGGGCTGCATGGTTCGGCATGTGTTGACGCTTAGAGGTGGCTGATGTTGGGGCGTGGTGGAAACATGGTCGCAATACGGCTGGCAATGGTGTCTTGGCGACGTGCTACTTCACGCACACCTGGGCGTTGAATAAAATGTGCTAGAGTCAAATCATCTAAAAACTCATATAAACGCTGGCTCAAGTCTTCCCATAGTTTATGCGTCAAGCATTTTTCACCACCGTGGCAGTCTTTGTTACCTTGGCAACGTGTTACGTCGATGCTTTCATCAACGGCATTAATGATTTCTGCGATGCTGATTTGGTCAGCAGGACGACCTAAACGATAGCCACCACCAGGACCGCGAACCCCTTCGACTAAGCCATGAGTACGCAACTTAGCAAATAATTGCTCAAGGTAAGACAGCGAAATACCTTGGCATTGGGAAATATCCGCTAAAGTCACAGGCCCTTCATGATCATGAATCGCCAAGTCCATCATGGCTGTGACGGCGTATCGCCCTTTAGTTGACAGTTTCATAAATTACAACTCCTTGCTATGCGCTAATGGTAATTTCCTACTGAACTAGTTGGTATCTTAGAGATGGCTAGATGCTTAGTCAAGCGTTTTTACCTTGCAAAGTTATACAACAATTGAAAATTTAAAAGGATTACATAATTGTAATGTACAGGTGTTTTGCGGTTTTTGTACAAGATTGGCGTGTAAGAGGGAGGTTAATTCACTATGTTCAACCAAACTGATGCCCTTGATGGCGTAAATAGCTTGTCCACTTGTACAAGAAACGATTCATACGCCAACGGCAACGTAACATGGTGTCTAAGTCTTTTCCCCAGTATTTCACTAGGTTATCCGATAATCGGCAACGGTGGCTGATTACCTCGGCTTGACGAGCATCGTGGTAAACTTGGATTGTCATGTCAGGTCGACGATCCACTTCTTCACCCTTGTACAAGAATTGGTAAGTCAGTAGTAAGGTCGTGGTGTGCGGGCTGGTTTCTTCAATGCGCAATAACACAGGAATATTGCCCGTTAGGTTGGAAACGTAATCCACGCCTTTTTGATAAGCGCGTAAGTCACCGCACAGAACGCGCAGTTGCAGGTAGTTGGTTTCGTACATTTCCATCAATGCGGCGAAAGATTTCGGGCGCGGTGCTGGGATAGCGGGTTGTTCTTTGATTAACATAAATCCATAATGTCGGTTGTTTGTGTGCGCATTAAGCCGCACAGCGTAACCCCGAATCCTAACAAAAACTAGCTGGCAAGCGTCATCCATGACTATTCAAATTGTAAAAACGACACCTTATACCGATCAAAAGCCCGGAACATCCGGTTTACGGAAAAGTGTAAAACATTTTAAAAAGCCGGATTATTTACAAAACTTTGTACAAGCTATTTTCAATACCTTAGAAGGCATTGCTGGCAGCACATTGGTGCTGGGTGGTGATGGTCGTTATTTTAACCGTGAAGCCATTCAGATTATTTTGCGCATGGCGGCAGCAGCGGGTTTTGAGCGGGTCATTGTGGGGCAAAATGGTATTTTATCCACGCCAGCCGTTTCCAACCTGATTCGTCAATACAAAGCTCTCGGTGGTATTGTGCTCTCCGCAAGCCATAATGCGGGCGGTCCTGAAGGGGATTTCGGCATTAAATACAATGTCAGCAATGGTGGTCCTGCCCCTGAAAGCATTACGGAGGCGATTTATGCCGAATCGCAAAATATTCACGAATACCGCATTGCGCCATTGAACCCGATTCAAATTGATAAATTGGGTGTATACGATTTGGCAGGCATGAAGGTCGAGGTGATTGATTCGGTTACGGATTATCTCGCGCTCATGGAAACATTATTCGACTTTGATAAGATCGCCGCATTGTTGCAATCACCTGATTTCAAAATGCACTTTGATGCCATGCACGCGGTGACAGGCCCTTATGCCAAACGCATTTTGGAACAGCGTTTGGGTGCTCCGGCTGGCACGGTGATTAACGGTGAGCCATTAGCCGATTTTGGTGGTGGTCATCCTGATCCGAATCAAGTTCATGCCAAGGAATTAATGGCTTTGGTTTATGGGCGTAATAGCGATGTGGATTTTGGGGCGGCTTCCGATGGTGATGGCGACCGCAATATGATCCTAGGTAAGCAATTCTTTGTCACACCGAGTGATAGTTTAGCGGTATTAGCCGCGAATGCGACCTTAGTACCTGCGTTTAAACAAGGGATTACGGGTGTGGCGCGTTCCATGCCGACCAGCCAAGCGGCGGATCGTGTCGCAGCAAAGCTGGGTATTAATAGTTATGAAACACCGACAGGGTGGAAGTTCTTTGGCAATTTGCTGGATGCCGACAAAATTAGTTTGTGTGGTGAAGAAAGTTTCGGCACAAGTTCTAACCATGTTCGTGAAAAAGATGGTGTATGGGCGGTGTTATTCTGGCTGAATCTGCTGGCAGAAAAACAAGATTCGGTGGAAAACATTGTGCGCAAGCATTGGGCGGAATACGGGCGTAATTACTATTCACGTCATGACTATGAAGCGATTGATGCCAAAGACGCTAATGAATTAATGACGAACCTGCAAAACCTATTGCCTGATTTGGTGGGAGCTATCTTTGAGTCACAATTCCCTACAGGCAAATCCCTGACTGTCGCAACAGCGGATAATTTTGCTTATCATGATTCGATTGATGGTTCAGTTAGTAAAAATCAAGGGATTCGTATTTTATTTACGGATGGCTCGCGGGTGATTTTCCGTTTATCAGGTACAGGAACGCAAGGTGCAACCCTGCGGGTCTATTTGGAACGTTATGAAGCAGATACCAACCAACACGATTTGGATGTACAAGATGCGTTAGCGGATTTGATTGTGATTGCCGAGCAAATTGCGCGTATCCAAGAGTTTACAGGGCGCGAAGTTGCTGATGTGATTACCTGATTATTCGGTGTTGCGATACGAAAAATGGCTGGTTTATTCCAGCCATTTTTTTGTGCGATGACTCAGACACCTTGCCCTGTTACAACGATCTTGATGGTACGCAACAGGATTTTCATGTCCATCCACCAGTTTTGGTGTTTGATGTAATAAATATCGTGACGGTGTTTGTACATCGCATCTTCAATGGATGCGCCGTAGGTGTATTTCACTTGTGCTAAACCTGTAATTCCAGGTTTTACCATGTGGCGAAAACGGTAGAACGGGATATGTTTTTCCAAGTCTTGGATAAAAACTTCGCGTTCAGGACGCGGGCCAATGATACTCATGTCGCCTTTAAGAACATTGAGCAATTGTGGTAGTTCATCAATCCGGGTTTTACGAATGAATTGCCCAACGCGCGTAATGCGGCTGTCATTGCGTGATGCCCAACGTGCACCGTCTTTTTCCGCATCTTGACGCATGGAACGAAACTTCAAAATATCAAATTCTTGGTTAAATAATCCCGTGCGGCGTTGACGGAAGAAAATAGGGCCTGGGGATTCTAATTTAATGGCTAATGCGGTCAGAACCCAGATGGGTAGTGTTAGCAGTAATAAGGGCATTGCAAGGCATAAATCCATGCAGCGTTTTTGCCACAGCCGCTGTTTACCTAAGGCAAGGCGAAACAGGTTATTATCCAGTAGGTAATCTCCGTGCAATAGTTCCACTTCCACAAAATGCAGGCGGCGATCCAGATAATTTAATAATGGCTCTACTTCCGCACCATTGCTAACCGCATTCACGAGGAAGCTGATTTGTTGCGGGTTGAGTTCTGAACGTTTGAAAAAACACAGCTTCTTCCCTGCGATATGTTTAATATCGTAGCGGTTAATAAAGTGTTTAATACCTGTGCGTTTTAGCACATCAGTAATATGTGCACTGTCGGAGTCAGGCGCGTAAATATAAATCTCATCGTGTCGGACTTCCTGAGCCAGCCCCTGACGATGATGTTCTGCTTCCTGATAGAACAGGGCGGCAGTTAGGCGAAATGCCAGGCTGTTATTGGACATGGTATTGCTCCCAAAGTCTCGGAGTGACTATGACCTACATCCTTGTCGGTCATTATTTTAATATTGACCTGCAAAAATCTTGTCTTTACGGTTAGGCATAACTATGCGCGTTGAAACGCCATTGCTCAACGCGCTAGATTACAGTCGTTAGAATTTGTCAGACGAAATGCAGTTAGAGACAGTGGAGGTTCGATGGTTTTTTAATGCATGATTTGTGACATACCGCCCATTACTGGCAACATAATGGATAACACAATTAAAGTGACGATACCGCCCATCATGAGAATTAACCCAGGTTCGAGTAAGCTCATTAAGGTTGCCATGCGTGCTTGGGTTTCGCGTTCTTGTTGAGTGGCAGCGCGTTCGAGCATCTCGTCTAGTTTGCCACTGCCTTCACCACTGGCGATTAAATACACCATCATCGGCGGAAAATACCCCGAACGTTCGAGAGCTTTGTTAATCGGCATCCCTTCGCGTACCCGTTCGGCAGCATCCAGTACTGCATCACGCATGGGTAAATTGACGACAACATCCGCAGAAATGCGCATCGCATCCAATGCGGTGACACCGCTGCTGGTTAAAATGCTGAAAGTTCTAGCAAAGTGTTCAGTGTTCACACCACGCACAATGCGTCCAAATACAGGTAAGCGTAATAGTAGGCGATGAAAACGGTATTTCCATGCTGGCTTGCGTAATAACCACACAATCCCGCTGACTAACAAACCAATGCCAATTAAGAGTGCTAAACCGTAGTCACGCAAGAAATCGCTGGAAGCAATTAACATGCGGGTTAATAAGGGCAATTTAATGTCGAGTGTGGCAAAAGCTTCAACGACTTTCGGCACGACAAAGCGTAATAATGCGGAAACTACGCCCACAGCAACGAACAGTAACACCATTGGGTAGGCGAGGGCAGCCGTGATTTTTTGCTGGTTGTGTTGACGGTTTTCGGTGTAGTCGGCAAGCCGTTCCAACACTTCGGGCAAATGCCCCGATTGTTCACCCGCCCCCACAGTAGCACGATACAACGGCGGAAATGCGCTAGGAAAGAGGTTTAATGCGCCAGCTAGTGGGTGACCTTCCATGACGCGGGCACGAATGGCGGAAAACATGCGGCGTGCTGTATTGCGTTCGGTTTGGCGTACTACCGCGCTTAATGCTTCTTCCACGGGCGAGCCTGAACGTACCAAGGTTGCCAACTGGCGTGTCATGAGTGCGAGATCAGAAGGGCTTAAACGTCCGCCGCGTAAAAATCCACCTGCTTCAGATTTCTTTTGTTTTTGCGCAACCTCGTGGACTTCTAGCGGGATAAGTTCGCTATTGCGCAACATCTGCCGTACTTGACGCGGGGTGTCTGCTTCCATAATGCCGCGTTCTTCTTTGCCCGCTGCATTTAACGCAAGGTATTCAAACGCTGGCATTAGTGGCTATCCTCACGGGTGACGCGCAATACTTCATCGAGCGAGGTCATGCCTTCCAGTACCAAACGAATCCCATCATCACGAATGCTAGGGGACGTTTGACGGGCAAAGGCTTCGAGCTGCATTTCGCTGCGTTTGTCGTGAATCATTTGCCGCAAACCGTCATTGAGTTCCACCAATTCGTAAATCCCGCGTCGCCCAACGAAGCCGCCATGATTACAAGCAGGGCAGCCCACGGGTTTGTAAATGGTGGGGCGTTGGCGAGTGCGTAATGGATCGATGCGTAAAATTTTCATTTCCCCCTCATCTGCCAGCACAGCCTGCTTGCATTCAGGGCATAACAAGCGCACCAAACGTTGTGCAATCACGCCAAGCAAACTGGAGGCGAGCAAATACGGTTCAACCCCCATGTCTTGTAAACGGGTAATTGCGCCAATCGCGGTATTGGTGTGCAAAGTGGAAAACACCAAGTGCCCCGTCAAACTGGCTTGCACCGCGATTTCGGCGGTTTCGAGGTCACGGATTTCCCCGATCATGACCACATCAGGGTCTTGACGCAAAATAGCGCGTAACCCGCGAGCAAAGGTCATATCGACCTTGGCATTGACTTGGGTTTGCCCAATACCATCAAGGTAATATTCAATCGGGTCTTCGACAGTGAGGATATTGCGGCGGCTATCGTTTAAGTGGGTAAGTGCGGCATACAGTGTGGTGGTTTTCCCCGAACCCGTAGGGCCTGTTACCAGAATAATGCCGTGCGGTTTTTCGATTAAGCCTGCTAGACGCTCATAAATACTGGCTTCCATGCCCAAATGCGAGAGGTTTAAGCGTCCTGCTTGTTTGTCCAGCAAACGCAGTACCACCCGTTCGGTATGCCCCGACGGTAAGGTGGAAACCCGCACGTCCACCCCACGTCCGGCAATGCGTAGGGAAATACGCCCATCTTGCGGTAGGCGTTTTTCCGCAATATCAAGCCGCGCCATGACCTTGATCCGCGAAATAATAATCGGCGCGAGTTTGCGCGGTGGTTCAATGATTTCGCGCAAAATGCCGTCAACCCGCATCCGTACCGACATGCGCGTTTCAAAGGTTTCGATGTGAATATCCGACGCGCCCTCTTTGACCGCCTGCGTCAGTAAGGCATTGATTAAGCGGATAATGGGTGCGTCATCTTCGGATTCGAGCAAGTCTTCCGGCTCAGGTAATGAACCAGCAATGTCTTGTAAATCCGCATCGTCACCAATGTCTTGCATCATGGATGCACCGACTTGGTTACGGTCGTAATGTGCGGCTAATAGGCGGTCGAAGTTCTCCGCATCAACGGTTTGGAATTGCAATTCCCCCGTGATGACACGTTGCACTTCCGCCAACGCCAGAGGCGAAACCCCCGCACGACACAAAAGCAGTGGAGGGGTTGCTGTTGTTTGCAACAACACGCCGTGGCGTTTGGCGAAACTGTAAGGCAGTTCGCGTGACTCCACTTTGTTCGTTTCCAACTCAGGCACGGAGGCACTAGTCATTGCATTCATAATGAGCCATTACATAACGGGTCAGATTTGTGGCAGTTGGTATTGCCACTGCTGGGGTTGCTGCTTGTCGTTCCGTCATTGTTGCTGTTGCCGAAGAAACGTTTGCGGGTTGTAGTTGGTTGTGACTGATTGTGTAGGGAGTCAACTGTGCCTTGTACCTTATCCATGTTGGGTAAGATGGATGAGCCGCCACCTAAATGATTACGATCCGAGACCTTGCTGCGAGTTTGTTGTTGTTGAATGGTTTGGTATTTCATGCGGGTGTAGGCATCTGCTGATTGAGCATCAGGCAGAATGACAGGGTGAATGAAGACCATGAGATTGTTTTTGGTTTTGGTGGTTGAATTATTGCGGAATACGCTGCCCAATACCGGGATATCGCCTAAGCCAGGCACTTTGCTTTCCGAATCGCGGAAATTGTCTTCAATTAAACCGCCTAGAATCAGGATTTGCCCGTCTTCCACCATGACATTGGTGGTGATTTTACGTTTATTGGTGATTAAATCCGATGCACTGACGCTGCTGGAGGCAACATTCGAGGTTTCCTGCTCGATTTTCAGATTCACCGTGTCACCGCGATTGATTTGAGGCGTAATTTTGAAGGTCAAGCCCACGTCTTTACGTTCGATGGTGGTAAAGGGGTTGCTGGTGCTGCTGGAAGTGCTAGTACTTTGCCCTGTAATAAAGGGGACTTCCTGACCAACGGTGATTTGTGCCTCTTCATTATCCAGCGTTACGAGGGTCGGGGTGGATAAAATGTTCGTGGCGGCATCACCCTTTAAGGCTTCCACAATCGCACCAAAACTTTTATTTCCACCGCCAATCAATAAGCCATCTGCTACGCTCGTGACCGTGCCACTGGCGTAACTGGCCAATGTATTCAAGCCGCCAAAGTTACTGTAACCGACGACACCACTGCCTCCGTCATTCGCACCATTGGACACCAGAGCTGCCCCGATTTTGTTGGAAAGGTCGGTGGATACTTCTGCAATGACTGCCTCAACCATGACTTGCGCCCTGCGGCGGTCAAGTTGGCTGATTACCTGCATCATATTCTTTTGCAAGGTTGGTGGGCCGCTGATAATGATGGAGTTGCTGCTTTTATCTGCGAGTACTTTCACGCCATTACTGCTGGTACTGGTGACGGATGGTGCGGCTGCTCCACCACCAGGTGCGCCCCCTGCGCTGACTGGCAAATTCGCCTGTTGTTGTAAGTTGGGTGCAACGCCATTTAAAACGGCGACAACATCTTCGGCTTTGGCATAACGTAGCGCGATGACCTTGGTATCGCCTTCGGTAGCGCGAGGTACGTCAAGCTTTTCAATCGCCCGTTTCATGCGTTCGCGGGCGGATTTATCGCCGGAAATGAGGACGCTATTGGTGCGTTCGTCAGCAGAGACTTTACCACCAGTGGGCAATGCTGCTTCCGCAGGGCCTGCATTGTTCATCAAGCCTTGTAACGTTGTTGCCACTTGTGAAGCAACAGCATAGTCCAATGGTACTAGTTCAAAGTCTTCATTGTTGGGCTTATCAATGCTTTTCACAACATCTAACAGACGTTCGACGTTTTGTGCTTTCCCTTTGATAACCAGTGAGTTACTGCTTTGATTAGGCAAAATACTCGTTTCGCCTTGTCCGCTGAGCGGCATGAGGGTTTGAATCGCAGTTTGAACTTGGATGTAGTCCAGTTTCACTACTTGGGTAATGGTTTCATCGGCATTGTTTTCAGCAGCATCTTTGACTAGTGGGGCGACGTTGGAGCGTGCTTTACCTGTCGGAACGATTTTAATCAGATTGCCGGATTCTACCGCTTCGTAGCCGTGTACTTGCAGAACCGATAAAAATGCCTCATAGAGGTCTTTCTTATCCAACCCTTGTCCTGAAACGAAAGTGACTTTGCCTTTTACTTGCTGGTCGACGATAAAGTCTTTTCCGGTTTCTTTAGCAACGATGGTGATGAGTTCTTGAATATCAACATTGTTAAGATTGATGTAATCCCCATTTTCTGCATGTAGGTCTACATGAACCGCCAGCAGTGAACAGGTTAGCATCCCGGTAAAAAGCAACGATTTGACTCTGTTATGTGAATTCATTGAAAGCCTGGTTTTGGTTGACTGTCCATGCAGCGAGGATCGGCTGCTGGTGTGTGAGTCTAGCTAACCTGCTGGTTGGCGACAAGCAGGAGGCTTGACATGAAAATGGCTTTGCTGCTGAATGTGACCTATTTTCATCAGTCGGATACGAATCCATGAGTCAAAGCCTCTTCTTACAAACTGCCATCATGGCTGCACGCGCTGCCGAGCAAGTTATCAGAAAATATTATAGTGGAAATATTGAAGTTCAACTAAAAGCTGACCAATCACCCGTTACGATTGCGGACGTTGAAAGTGAACGTACCATCAAACGCATTATCTTAGACGCATTTCCAGACCACGGGTTCTATGGCGAAGAAACAGGTAAAGTAAACGCGGATGCGGAATACAACTGGTTGATCGACCCAATCGATGGTACTAAAGCTTTCGTGCGTCGTTATCCTTTCTTTTCCACACAAATTGCCCTGATGCGTGGCGAAGAGTTAATTCTTGGCGTTTCCAATGCGCCATTATACGGTGAAATGGCGTATGCGGAAAAAAATAATGGTGCTTTTTTGAATGATCAGCCCATTAAAACCAGTGGTTATACCACAGTCGCGCAATCTGCGCTGTCATTGGGCAATATTGCAACCTTAGCTAGCAAGCCCCAACAATGGGCAGAAACAGGGCAAATCATTCAGGAAGTGCAACGGGTTCGTGGTTATGGCGACTTTTTGCATTACCATTTGCTGGCATCGGGTAAAGTGGATTTAGTCATGGAGTCCGACGTGAATATTTTGGACGTGGCGGCATTATCCGTGATTGTGAATGAAGCGGGTGGTCAATTCACGGATTTGTCCGGTCGGCCATTGAATTTAGCAACAACGACCGTATTAGCTGCTGCTAGCCCTGAATTGCACAGCACCGTGCAACAACGTTTGCAATATACGGGATAAGATTCGGGTTATTTTATCGTTTTTTGATAAATTCTATTGATCTTATCATTGGTAGTTACTATCGTAATGCATAGGGAGTCGCGTGATGCTTAACCCTGTGCATTACACGCGCTCCTACCTATCATAAAAGATAATAAATCTCGGAGTGTCAGCTAATTATGAACAATAAACGACTGCCGCTTGTGGCTTTAGTGACTGCAATTTTAGCAAGTTCTGTCGCCAATGCCGCAGCTTTACCCCCACCAAAGCCGTATGGTTTGAACCACCCATTTAAAATAACCGATTTGCCAACAGGCGAACTGCGTAAGTCGTTGCAAGATTTACCTGCTACAAAACGCAGCAAAGCAATGGCGCACTTGCACACGTTTGACTTTACAGAGTTGGATTTAAAACACCTCAAAGTGGATAAAGAAGGTGGTGTTTTTTATGCCGATACCTTTACTCCCGATGCAAAGGCGACATTAAGTAACCTCGAAGAAACGACCCCAACGACGGCTACTATTTCCGCGACAGAGGCTTTTACATTGCACAGTAAACCCGGGGCGACCAATGTGGTGTATTTAGATTTCACGGGTCATACTATTTCGGGAACAGCATGGAACAGTACAGTCAGCACTTATAATGCTGTCGCGTATGATTTGGATGGTGTTCCGGCGAGTTTTAGCGATGCAGAATTAGCTAATATCGCGGAAATCTGGCGACGAATTGCCGAAGATTACGCGCCTTTTGACATTGATATTACGACACAAGAACCAACTTCGTTCACCGCAAAAACAGGGCGGGTTCTGATTACCCGTGATACTGATGCTAATGGTGTGGCAATGCCATCACAAGGCGCAGGCGGGGTAGCCTATGTGAATGTATGGGGGCTGAGTAATTACAGTACTTATTATTCACCCGCACTGGTTTACTACAACCGTTTAGGGAATGGTCAACCTGACTATGTGACGGAGGCTGCTTCCCATGAATTAGGGCATAACTTGGGTTTGTCGCATGATGGTACGGCAACCTTGGGGTATTACGGTGGTCATGGTACGGGTTATGTGAGTTGGGGGCCAATCATGGGGACAGGTTACGGACGTAACGTGTCTCAATGGAGTAAAGGCGAATACACTGGCGCAAATAACACCCAAGATGATGTGGCTGTGATTGCTGCTAAGGTGACAACTCGTGTTGATGACCATGCAAATGTGACGACAAGTGCAACTGCTCTGGTGATGGATTCTGCGGGTAATCTGGTCTCTACCACGCCGGAAGTTGATCCAACAAATGCCGTGCCCGCGAATAAAGGGGTTATCAGTACCCGCACGGATGTGGATGTCTTCACTTTTAATACCGACGGTGGTGATGTGACACTGAAGGCCACTCCTGCCTTCCAGTCCCGTTATACACGCGGTGGCGACTTGGACATTCAGTTGGACGTGTATAACAGTGCTGGCACATTGGTAGCGACCAGTGAGCCTGTGGATGATACTAGTGCCTCGATTATGACGAATTTGCCAGCAGGACGTTATTACGCTTCCATTCAAGGGGTTGGCAATAGCATCACGCCGTATTCGGACTATGGCAGTTTAGGGCAATATTTCCTGTCGGGTTTTATCCCGCCAAGTACCACTCCCGTCAATAATGCTCCAATTGCAAATACCGACACTTACAGCGTCAGAACCAGTTCCACAACCGCGTTTAGCGTATTGGCAAATGATACCGATGCTGATGGTAATGCAATAACCATTACCGCGATTACACAAGGCACAAAAGGCACGGTGACGATCAGCTCAGATGCCAAGTCATTGGTTTACAAAGCAGGAGCTAAACGTGGAGGGGACACCTTCACTTATACCATTAGCGATAGCAATGGCGGTACAGCAAAAGGTACGGTCAATGTGACGCTGAAATAGGTCTAAAGCAAAACAAGGATGTTTTGTGCGCCTAGACACAATCAGGGGGTTCATGCCCCTGATTGTTTTGATGTTGTGGTTATTTTAAAACTTGCCCCATGCGTTCCCAGCGCACGTTATTGCCTTTGACAGATAACCATACTTGACGCGCTTTTCCCACCACATCTTGCAAGGGAACAGTGCCGAAAAAGCGTGAATCATTGCTTGCAGCGCGATTATCTCCCATTACAAACACATGGCCTTGCGGTACGGTAAGTTCGGTTTGTGGTAGGGTTTTATTCGTACTATTCCAGACAACTTGCCATGTTGCTTTGCCGTCTGTTTCGGTCACTTGCAGCCCCGTCTCAGTGGTTTGAGCAGCAAGACGTAAAGACTTGCCATTGACCAAAACATCCGCTCCTTGAATTTTAATCTTTTCCCCAGGTAAGCCAATCACGCGCTTGATGTAATAAAGTGTGCGATCGTTCGGGTAGGCAAAAATCGCAATATCGCCGCGTTTCACACCCGCTTTGCAACCAGGGCAGTTGTAGCGTTTATCCGCGAATAACATATCACCCGTCATCACGGTAGGCTCCATACTGCCGGAAGGCACGCGAAACGATTCCACTTGATATTGACGCACATAGTTGGTGAGCAAGGGGAGGGTAACTGCATTGCATAACAACAAAACTAGTACATATACACCGCTGTTTTGCCAATCTTTGACCACATAATCGGAGCTACGCCGTGCGTTACGAAATGCGTCAACCATGCTGTATAGCCACACCCCAAAAACGGCTACCAAGCCGATGATGAGTGCGGGTAATGTCCAACGGTTGGGTAAATACAAGGCAATTATTGCAACGGCAGGAATGGTAAGTAGGGCGAAACTGAGAAAAAACCAAACCGCTTTATTCAAATCGCCGTTATACAGTTGCCCATACCCTGGCAAAATCATCGACATGAACAAGGCAAACCATGGATTGCGCGGTTTGGGTATCGGATCAGGATAAGTCAGCATTTTGTGTACCTCATGTTAGGGATTACCAACTTATACCGCCGAGCTTGCGGAAGGTAACAAGCTTTTTAACCAATGGATGTGACAAACCAAATACCAAACGCATACGAGGCGAGTTGTTCCATGCTGAATAATGCCCCACCTAGTAAAGCTAACCACTGCAACCATTCCCAACGTTGACGTTTAGGCAAAGGCGGTGCAAAGGGCAACGGTTGTTCATGAATGTGTTGCATGACTTGCCAAGTAAATTGTGGGGGCGGTTGCAACAAATCTTGCTGTAATACGGTGTCGAGCTTATCGGCTTGGTATTGTTGAGGTGTGTATGACATATCAATCAAGCTCCCAGCCATTGGCGTAATTGTTCGCGGGCACGGTGTAAACGCATTTTCAACGTGGCTTCGCTACAGCCTTCCAATTGCGCCACGGTTTTTAGATCGAGTCCCTTGCTATACATTAATGCGACAGCACTACGTTCAGCAAGGGATAAACGCTTTAAAGCGTGCTGTAAACGTTGTTGCTGTTCTTGCGTTTCCAATTGCGCTAGGGGGAGAGCATCGCGATGGGGAATCGTGGTTTCCAGCGTTTCCGTATCATAGGTTTGTTCGTGTTGATGCGCGGCGCGGTGGAGTTCGTTTAAAGCCAAACGGTGAGCAATGGTGAATAACCAAGTGGAAAATACCGCTTGTTGTGGGTCGTATTGTGCTAATGCTTGCCATGCGCGTAAGAAGGTTTCTTGCGCTAATTCTTCCGCTTGCGCCTGTGTCAAACCCATGCGCCCTAAATACGCGAACAGGGGGCGTTGGAAATGCTCCACGATTTGGGCATAGGCTTGGCGATTACCTTGGCGAATTTGTTGTAGGATGTTTTGAATGTCCACACGTTTTCCTGTTGACCCGTCGCCTACTTATACCGAATAGCAGAAAAAAGGTAACAGGAAAAACGTGCGAAACGTTGTTTAAACTTTAGCGTTTAAAGCGCAATTCTTGAGGGTATGGGAAAACATCCTCATACAATCCTTTGGTAATATTGTCTTTCTTTTGTTGCCAGTAATTCACGCTCAGCAAATCGCGGTGGTATTTGAGGAAAAACTTCCGTACTTTCGGGCTAGCGAGTAGGAATGTGCCAAATTCTTCGGGGAAGACATCAAACGGACCAACGCTGTACCACGGCTCTGAGCTAAATTCATCTTCAGGGCAACGTGGAGGCGGAATTTTGCGGAAATTACACTCGGTCATGTAGTTAATTTCGTCATAGTCGTAGAAAACTACCCGTCCTTGTTGTGTTACCCCAAAGTTTTTGTACAGGAAGTCGCCAGGGAAGATATTCGCCGCCGCCAATTGCTTAATCGCATTACCGTAGTCGCGTACTGCGTGCTCTAATTGCTCGTCGTTGGCATTTTCCATGTAAATATTCAATGGAATCATGCGGCGTTCTAAATAAACCAAGCGGAACACAACTTCATCACCTTCAAAGCTCAAGTTGCTGGCGCAGGTATCTTTTAACTCCTGCAACAACGCCGGATCAAAGCGACTAATG
>CAZTUZ010000026.1:0-21179 GCA_964617055.1 uncultured Thiothrix sp. | reverse complement strand
AGTGTTATTATAAGCACCTTGTCCGCCTGACTGTGAAGAAGCCATGCCATCTGTTCCCAAGAAATTGCCCCAATTTGATAAACAGTTTAAAGAGTTTAAAAACACGCTGGTTGACTTGTCCTTATTACCCGTAATGCTAGGCGTATTCATCCAATTGTATCATTTGATAAGCCTTAACGCCGTCGCTTTTTTTAGCTGGACACAAGCCATCAATGAGAGTGTAAGCTTTGGTGGCATATTTTTACTGTATGCTACCGTTGTCTT
Organism: uncultured Thiothrix sp.; assembly: GCA_964617055.1. Lineage (GTDB taxonomy): Bacteria > Pseudomonadota > Gammaproteobacteria > Thiotrichales > Thiotrichaceae > Thiothrix. Next base: position 20,915 of record CAZTUZ010000026.1, on the reverse strand, counting down.
TATTGGCGTATACCTCATCAATAACACCCAACGACTGATTGAGTATTTTCATATATTGATGGTGATCATCATCTTACCTTGGATGTTGTATTATCTAGGTGGTGCGCTCAACTACTACGATTTGCCCGCTACATCCACGCTACAACGCAGTGCGCGGTTTTTTACCTTTGTGTTTTGCACCGCGATGGGGCTTTATTTGGTATTTCGCCAGTGGAAAAAGCCAATTAGCTGGAACAGGCATCGCGTGTCTTGGCTGCTCACAATGACGCAACGCATAGGATTACTCGCCCTCTATGGTTTATTTTCATATACCACCTATGCCCAAAGTCAATTCTACTTTGGTATTACCCACAAACTCTATATCCATCACAATGATCAGATACTATTGGTCAACTATTTTAATGACAAGTACATATTCTCTCAACCAGAGAATGGCGCACGCACCATCGTCATTGGCTGGGATAAAATCGCACATCCCGTTTTGATTCCTAAAATGCTTTTTAATCTCCAAGAAGGTATTCGTGTTATTGAACCTGATAACGACATACGACAACAACTGGGTGCCAAAGCCGACACACCGTTGGTTAAAAACAAACTCATCCCCATTGTACCTGTGAAGCATTAACCGACCTGCTTTAACTCCCCATCCAGTTACGTCAATTTATCGCTGAGGTTTAGGCGGCTGTCTTTGGGTAGGAGTGAAATCGGTAGCACAATCCGTTTGACTGGTATCCCACCATAGGCAGCAGCATTGTGGGTTGGCTTGGTTCAATACCTCACCTTTTGCACCAAAATAAGACAAATTACCCAAAATCGCACTTCAAAAGTGCACTGGTGTTTTTCGGGTTCGTTGCTATCTTACTGTAAACAAGCTGTTCAAACACTGGCATGTTTTTTGCTTTATTACGTTTATATTGATGCTGCATCTTGTCAACGGCGATGAGTGTGCGGCACAGTCCACCACGCGGCGTTGCGTGACGACAACATGAATTGGGTAACGAAGCCCTGAATCTCTCAGCCTTAATTGGCAATGAGGTTCAGGGCTTTTTTGTTTTTAGGAGATTAGGCGTAATGCACAAAGAAAATCTGGTACTGATCGGCAATGGCATGGCTGGCGTGCGTACTCTGGAAGAATTGCTGAAATTAGACCCGAATGCGTACAACATCACCGTGTTTGGCGAAGAGCCTTACGGTAACTACAACCGCATTATGCTGTCACCCGTGTTGGCGAGTGAGAAAACCATTGAGCAAATCATTCTCAATGACGATGCGTGGTACGCAGACAATGGCATTACGCTGCACAAAGGCAAAAAAGTTACCCAAATCAACCGTGAAAGCGGCGAAGTTATCGCCGAAGATGGCACGGTCGCACCGTATGACCGTTTAATTATTGCCACGGGTTCATTGCCGTTTATTCTGCCGATTCCGGGTGCGAACAAACAGGGGGTCATTGGTTTCCGCGACATTAAAGACGTGGATACCATGCTCGAAGCATCACGCAAATACAAAAAAGCCGTGGTCATCGGCGGCGGTTTACTCGGTTTAGAAGCGGCAAACGGTTTAATGAAGCAAGGCATGGACGTTTCCGTGGTGCATTTGCTCGACATTTTGATGGAACGCCAGCTCGACAAACCCGCTGCCCGCATGTTGCAAAAATCCTTGGAAGAACGCGGCATGAAGTTCCTGATGGGACACAGCACCGCTGAAATCTTAGGCGACGAGCGCGTGACCGGCTTGCGTTTCAAAGACGGCAAAGAAGTGGAAGCAGATTTGGTCGTTATGGCGGTCGGCATTAAACCCAATACCGAATTGGGCAAAGCCGCTGGTTTGGATTGCGAGCGCGGCATTGTGGTGAACGATTCCCTGCAAACCAGCGACCCCAACATTTACAGCATTGGCGAATGTGCGCAACACCGTGGCGTGGCTTACGGCTTGGTTGCACCGCTGTTTGAACAAGCCAAAGTCGCGGCAAACCATTTGGCGAAAATCGGTACGGCGGCTTACGAAGGCACGATTACTTCCACCAAATTGAAAGTCACGGGCATTGATTTGTTCTCGGCAGGCGATTTTATCGGCGACGATAGCACCGAAGAAATCGTGTTTACCGACGTGGCTTCCGGCGTTTACAAAAAATTGGTGCTAAAAGACAACCGCGTGCACGGTGCGGTGATGTACGGCGACACGGTTGACGGTAGCTGGTACTTCCAATTGCTCAAAGACGGTACGGACGTTTCCGCATTCCGCGACACCATTTTATTCGGGCAACATCACGTCGGCGACGCAGGTCACACGGGTGAAAACCGCATTGCCTCCATGCCCGATGATGCCGAAATCTGTGGCTGTAATGGCGTGTGCAAAGGCGACATCGTTAAAGCGATTTCCGAAAAAAAGCTGTTTACGCTGGATGATGTTCGCGCCCATACCAAAGCCTCGGCATCCTGCGGTTCTTGCACAGGCTTGGTGGAATCTTTACTCGCGTTCACATTGGGCGGCGAATATTCTGCCAGCCCTGCCAGCAAACCGCTGTGCAAATGCACCGACCACACGCACGATGACATCCGTCACGGCATCATCGAGCACGATTTAACCACCATGCAAGCGGTGCGCAATCATTTTAACTGGAAAACAGCGGATGGCTGTTCGTCTTGCCGCCCCGCGCTTAACTATTACCTGCTGTGCGCGTTCCCGAATGAATACCAAGACGACCAGCAATCGCGTTTCATTAACGAACGGGCGCACGGCAATATCCAAAAAGACGGTACTTACTCCGTCGTACCGCGCATGTTCGGCGGCATGTGTACCGCGCAACAATTACGCGACATCGCTGACATTGCCGACAAATACCAAGTACCGGAAATGAAAGTCACGGGCGGTCAACGTATCGACATGTTCGGGATTAAGAAAGAAGAATTACCGTTGATTTGGAAAGATTTATCCGAAGCGGGTTTTGTTTCCGGTCACGCTTACGGCAAATCGCTGCGCACCGTGAAAACCTGTATCGGTAGCACTTGGTGCCGTTTCGGGACGCAAGATTCTTCCGGCTTGGGTGTGCAATTGGAAGAACTCACTTGGGGTTCGTGGATGCCGCACAAGTTCAAGATCGCCGTTTCCGGTTGCCCGCGTAACTGCGCGGAAGCGACCATTAAAGACTTCGGCGTGGTGTGCGTGGATTCCGGTTACGAATTACACGTCGGCGGCAATGGCGGCATCAAAGTCCGCGTGACCGACTTGCTGTGCAAAGTCGATACCGAAGCCGAAGTGAAAGAATACTGTGGCGCATTCACCCAATTCTACCGCGAAGACGCGCATTACTTAGAGCGTACCGCGCCGTGGATTGAACGGGTGGGCTTAGAAAAGATTAAAAAAGCGATTGTGGAAGACGCGGCAAATCGTCAAGCCTTGTATCAGCGTTTCAAAACGTCCCAAGTGCCAGCGCAAGTTGACCCGTGGAAACAAATCGCTGATGGGGCACGCGCTGCCGAATTTGCACCGATTGTTATTGCAGAATAAGAGCTGGAGGAAATAACCATGAGTAAATGGATTGAAGTGGTGGAATTAAACAAGATTCCGGTATTGGGGTCACGCCTCATCAAAACCAAGGCCATGGACATTGCGGTGTTTCGTGGCAGTGATGACCAAGTGTATGCCATTCGTGATCAATGCCCACACAAACAAGGGCCCTTGTCACAAGGCATTATGCACGGTCACACCGTCACCTGCCCGTTACATAACTGGAAAATCGACTTAACCAATGGCAAAGCACTCGCACCCGATGAAGGTTGCAGCAATGTGTTTGAAACCAAAGTCGAAGACGGCAAAGTTTACTTGCAATTACCAATGACTAATTAAAAACACTAGTCGGGTTTAAACGAAGGATGAAGTCATGCAAACAACCCAAACCACCAAAACCACTTGCCCCTATTGCGGGGTTGGCTGTGGCGTGCTGGTGCAACAGGATGCCGCAGGGACGGTAACGGTTAAACCCGACCCCGAACACCCCGCTAATTTAGGGCGGTTGTGTTCCAAAGGTACAGCGTTAGCGGATACACTCAACCATCCGCAGCGTCTGTTATACCCGGAAATTAACGCCAATCGGGTATCTTGGGGAGACGCTACGACAGCCGTAGCCTCCCGTTTTTCTGAGATTATTGCCAAGCACGGCGCGGACGCGGTAGCGTTTTATGTTTCAGGGCAATTACTGACCGAAGATTATTACGTCGCCAATAAACTCATGAAAGGTTTCATGGGTTCAGCGAATATCGACACCAATTCCCGCTTGTGCATGTCGTCGGCGGTTGCCGCGCACAAACGCGCTTTTGGTGAAGATTTAGTGCCGTGCAGTTACGAAGATTTAGAAGCCGCTGATTTAATCGTGTTGGTCGGTAGCAATGCCGCGTGGTGTCACCCTGTTTTGTACCAACGCATGGTCAAGGCGAAAAAACAGAATCCTAACCTGAAAGTGGTGACGGTTGACCCACGTCGCACACAGACCGCCGACCTTGCCGATTTGCATTTAGGGCTTGCGCCAGGGACAGATGCGATCTTATTCAACGGCTTATTGGTGTCGTTAGCCGAACAAGGTTTACAGAACGACCACTTTTTAGCGCAATCCACGCAAGGCATTGAACAAGCGATTGCCACCGCCGTCACCAGTTCTCCCAATGCCACCAGCGTGGCGGAACAATGCCGCTTGGAATTGGCGGACGTTGAACAATTTTTCCAATGGTTTGGTGAAACGCCGAAAGTCATTAGCGTGTTTTCGCAAGGCATTAACCAATCGTCCAGCGGTGTGGATAAAGGCAATGCGATTATCAATTGCCATTTGTTTACCGGACGCATTGGGCAAGTGGGGATGGGGCCGTTTTCCTTTACCGGACAACCCAATGCAATGGGCGGACGCGAAGTCGGCGGTTTAGCCAACCAACTCGCCGCGCATTTGGACATCGACAAACCCGCGCACCGCGATTTGGTGCAACGTTTCTGGCAATCACCCGTGATGGCGCAGCAAGCAGGTTTGAAAGCGGTGGATTTGTTCCAAGCCATTGAAGACGGCAAAGTCAAAGCGGTGTGGATCATGGCGACCAACCCCGTGGTGAGTTTGCCGAATGCCGATCAAGTGCGCCGCGCCTTAGAAAAATGTGAGTTAGTGGTAGTGTCCGACTGCGTGCGTAATACCGATACGATGGATTACGCACACATTCGCTTACCCGCGCTGACGTGGGGCGAACGCAATGGCACGGTCACGAATACCGAACGCCGCATTACGCGCCAACGCCCGTTTTTAGCCGCGCCTGCCGAAGCCAAACAGGATTGGGAAATCCTGCGCGACGTGGCACAAGCGATGGGTTACGGCGAATACTTCCCTTACCAATCGTCGGCGGATGTGTTCCGTGAACACGCGGCATTATCTGCGTTTGAAAACACGGGCGAACGCTGCTTCAACTTAAGCGCGTGGCAGGATTTATCCGATACCGCTTACGACGCGCTCGTGCCAACACAATGGCCCGTAACCGCCGCCAATGAAAGCGGTGTCACGCGCTTGTTTGCGGATGGTAAATTCTTCACCGCCACGGGCAAAGCGCAATTTATCGCGGTAACACCGCGTGCGCCGCAATCGGTACGCAGTGCGGAATACCCGTTTGTGTTCAATACCGGACGGGTGCGCGACCATTGGCACACCCTGACGCGCACGGGCGTTTCATCCCGCCTGTCTGCGCACATTAGCGAACCGTATGTGGAAATTCACCCCTGCGATGCGCGTGACCAAGGTTTACAAGAAGGGCAAATCGCGTGTGTGCATAACGCTTATGGCGAATTGTTACTGCGCGTGAAAACGAGTCGGAGTCAACAGCGCGGCAGTTTGTTCACGCCGATGCACTGGAGTGCGCAATTTAGTCGTGCAGCCGGAGTGGGCAAACTGATCCCGCCTGTCACTGACCCGATTTCTGGTCAGCCCGAATCCAAACACGCCACCGTTGCGATCAAACCGTTCAACGCGCAATGGCACGGCTTTTTGCTGTCACGACGGCAGTTAGAACCCACCGCCGCGTATTGGACAGGCTTCAAAGTCGAACACGCTTGGCAATACGAACTCGCAGGCGACCAACCGCCCCACGACTGGGCGCATTTCTCCCGCGAATTGCTGTGCCAACACGACAGCGATGTGAACTGGATTGAATACTTCGACAGCCGCCGCCAAACCTACCGCGCCGCGCGGTTCGTCGCAGGGCAATTAGAAAGCTGCTTATTTGTGAGCACGTCGGCGGAATTATTACCTTCACGCGACTGGTTAGTCAGCTTATTCAGGCACGAAACCGTGCAACCGCTGGATCGTGCCAGCTTGCTCGCGGGTAAACCTGCTGTAGCAGGCGAAGACAAAGGGCGTACCGTGTGCGCGTGCTTCAATGTCGGTGAAAAAACCATCCGCAAAGCCATCGCCGAACACGGCTTAACAAGCGTCGAAGACATCGGGCGTTGCCTCAACGCAGGCACAAACTGCGGCTCGTGTATCCCTGAACTCAAAACGCTTTTGGGGTGAGATCGTGAGTTGATGTGGTCATGCGTAATTGACTACATTCAAATAAAGAAAAGGCGAGGAAACTCGCCTTTTTATCAACTAAGATTCTAAATGCGAATGAGTTCACAAACGCTGCACTACTGCTAACAGAAATATGATTCTTTAAACCATAAATGTTTAGTGCCACAATCCCTCTATGAAAGCTACCAAACTCTTTCATACTAAAGAGGCATATGCGCAAGGTGCTGTCGAAACACCTATATTTTAAGCATTATTTAGGCAGCGTTAATGTTCTTATTACACCCAATGTTGAGTTGTCGCGAATTTGCAGAATATTAACGCCTGTTGATTTTGCCATAAGAATAGAAAGACTTTGGTCAACGGCTGTTAAACTACTTGGCAAAATGTCTGCTTTTGTACCTAATAAACTTTGGTTGAGTTGTTTACCTGTTACACCATCAATAGTGCGAATGTAATATTTACCGGATTTTTCAATCAATAAAGCTTGTTCCATTACTCCATCACCCGTGGTATCGGGAATCCCCACCACATTCAAATAAGTGGCAGCAGCAGTCACGGAATAAACAACTTGATCCGTAACCCCCGAACAACCATTGCCACTGGCAAATAGTGCCACATTAACAACAGCATATTGAATGGGATTACCATCTACAGAAGTAGTAGCCGTTACCGAAACACTGGTACTACCACTCCTTGATGCCGAAGAGCCGCGTTGGGTTTGATTATCAAGATTTTTAAATTGCACCGAGTCGTGAACATTGATACCCACCGAACCCGACATTGCACTGGTAAAGGCATAACTCACTTGAACATCAAAAGTATATTGTTTTTTACCCTGTAAAATGGTTTCTCTCGGCGGGGTAATACCCATTATTTTAATTTGCCCGTCGTTGGAACATCCCATTAAAGTTGGGCTTGCACTACTATCTTCTGTAGTGGTGCGCATTTCTCCTGAATCATTAAAATACATTCTTACGGGTGCTGCTTCTGCGAATTGCATCGAGAATAATAGCATTGCTGACAAAGCTGATAATAACGAAAGCTTCACTAATCGTCTCCCCATCCAAGTTTTTAAAAGTCACTACACACTGAAAACTTCAAGCTTCATTGATAGAGTTCGTAACTTCATCTATTTAAACAAAGCACAACAACCCCACTAGCCCCTTAAAAGGGCTATAGAAAAATACTTAAGCTTTCACTTTATTCTTATAGTAGAGAAACACTCATAATTCTTACTTATTTCAAACAAATAAATTTTGCCCAAATAGAATAATCTTATTAATGAAAGGTTCGTTAAATAAACAACCTGATAGACTTACCCCCCCGTTACTGGTGGGAAAAATGCGACTTCATCACCTATCTGGACTAGCGTTTGTAAATCAGCATAACTTTGATTCACAGACACCAGCGTATTTTTGGGTAGATTCGCATTTTGGGTAGCGCGTTCCCACACGGTTTGCACGCTGAGTGCGGTTTCCGCAGGTAACAAAACCTCGGATTGTTTGAGCTGTTCGCGCAAACTAGCAAAAAACAAAACTTTAATCGCTGACATTCATTGCTCCTTCAATTCGCATTATAACAAGCCTGCTAAAGGCAAAATCATTACTGTTTCACCAACGGCAACTGCACCGCGCTCTTGCTCTAACACGATTAAACAATTTGCCGCACTCATGGAACTAAGGATATGTGAACCTTGCGCCCCCGTCGTTTGTACTTGCCATGTTCCATCAACTTGTTGCTGACAAATGCCGCGTTGAAAATCGCTTCGCCCCGCTGCTTTTTTTAATGGCGTGGTGCTTATTGCAGGAAACGTTATCTTTGCAGGCACGCGCTCACCCATCAGTGTTAAAATTGCAGGACGCACAAATATCAAAAATGTCACCATCACGGCGACCGGATTACCCGGCAAACCAAAAAATAAACAATCATCACCCACGCGCCCAAATGCCAAGGGTTTCCCCGGTTTCATGGCAATTTTCCAAAAATCCACCGTTCCGGTTTGGCGCAATGCTTCGGCAATGTAATCCGCTTCGCCCACCGACGCACCGCCGCTGCTGATTAGAACATCAGCTAAACGACTGGCATCGCGCAAGGTTTGCTGGATGACATCCATTTGATCGGGTAAGCGTCCCAAATCCAAGATGTCCACCCCCAATTGCGCCAACATGCCAAACAAGGTGTAACGGTTACTGTCGTAAATCTCGCCGTCATTTAAGGTTTCGCCAAGGCTTTTCAACTCATCGCCTGTGGAAAAGAACGCCACACGCACACGCCGCAACACATCCACTTCGGCAATGCCTTGCGAGGCGAGCAAACCTAAATCCGCCGCCGTCATTTTGTGTCCGACGGCTAATAACACCGCACCAGCGCGTAAATCCTCCCCCACGCCACGCACATTTGCACCCATTTTGGGTAACGTTTGCAAAGTGATGTTATCGCCTTCCCGACTGACATGTTCTTGCATAACCACGGTATCGCAAACATCTGGTACGACCGCTCCGGTCATGATGCGCACGCACTGCCCTGCGTGCAGTTCCCCCTGAAATGGGTGTCCGGCAAATGCTGTTCCCACCACATTCAATAAGGGAATGTTTTGGCTATCCGCATAACGAAACGCATAGCCATCCATTGCCGAATTGCGTTGTGATGGTACATTCATGCGAACCGTCACATCATGCGCCAATACGCGCCCCAAACTCGTGCGCAAATCCACTCGCTCCCAAGCCTGTAAAGCTTGAATGCCATGCAAAATGTGTTCGCTGGCTTGTGCGACAGTCAATAATGTTTTCGGGGTAAAACAATCCATTGCATTGATTCCTTATTTTTTCGGGCGAAACGCTTTGATGACGGTTTCATCACACTCCAAATACGCGCCACCAATTAAATCAATACAATACGGCACGGCAGGAAATACCGCATCCAAACATTGGCGAATCGATGCAGGTTTACCAGGTAGATTAATAATCAGCGATTGCCCGCGAATCCCCGCCGTTTGGCGCGATAAAATCGCAGTGGGAACGTATTGCAAACTAACTTGGCGCATCATTTCGCCAAAACCAGGGAGCATTTTTTGACACACGGCAGCGGTGGCTTCAGGAGTAACGTCACGCGGGGCAGGCCCTGTGCCGCCTGTCGTGACGATCAAACAGCAGTTTTCGTGATCGGCTAGTTCACACAAAGTAGCCTCGATTTCGCTTTGTGTGTCGGGAATACAGCGGTACACGGTGCGAAACGGTGTGCGCAAATACGCTTTCAAGGTTTCCACAATCGCCATGCCGGAAATGTCGTCGTATTCACCTGCACTGGCGCGATCCGATGCGGTAATAATGCCGATATTGACCTCTGTCATACCCTATCCTTTTGCGTTTATCGTGGGCATTGAGCCTAAAGGGATGTGCTGGAACTGTCAATTTGTGGATTTTATTGGCATATTTTCAGACACTTGACTAAAGGTTATGCCTATACTTATTCGTTTGACCGCTTGTAGACTATTTTTGATTAAGAAATCATCATGCAAATCACCAATAAACCCCTCACTAGTGCAATACTAGCGACCACTTGCTTATGTGTTGTGAATACCCTGCAACCTGCGACGGCTTCTCCGGCTGCAAAGCAATCCCAACCAGACCCTAATGCCGCAAAAGCTCCCACGCCGAGTAAAGCTCCAGCGCGAGTGCGTACAGGTGGCGGTTGTCAGAACCTCAGTCCTGCAACCTTAGCCGCCAAAGCAGCCCCTTATCATGAAACCATCCACACCGCCGCACAAAAATACGATGTAAACCCCAGCCTTGTGAAAGCTGTGATTACCATTGAAAGCTGTTTCAAACCCAATGCGCGAGGTTCTTCAGGTGAAAAGGGGTTAATGCAACTCATGCCAGGTACAGCTCGACGTTTCAATATTCATAACGGCTACAACGCTTGGCAGAATATCCACGGCGGTTCACGTTATTTAGGTACGTTGATGGATCGTTATCAGGGCAATACACATCGTGCGATTGCGGCATACAATGCTGGCGAAGGTAATGTCAGTTTGGGCGGCCGGATTCCCAACACAGGCTATGTGAACAAAGTGCTAACAGCACTCAATAAATTCACAGGCAATATGCTTCCAGCACCTGTCCCCCCCACGCTAGCTGACGCACCCCAAACCGTGATAACTGAAGTGCGCAAGGTTGCACTGAAAGGCAGCGACTTTCGTGGAAAAAACCGCTTACGGATTGCATCAGCCACATTAGAACACCCACTCCCTGCGGATGTACCACGCGCTAACACGCAAACATTGAATCCCGTGATTGGCATGAGCATGAATACTGGGGCAAATTTCGGCAAAGCCAAACGTTACACCGTACAAACGGGTGACACGGTATACGCAATTATGCGCAAAACGGGGATTCCCGTACCGCAATTGGTGAGTTTGAACGACTTGCCCGCACCCTACGGCGTAAAGGCAGGGCAAGTCTTGCGACTGCGTTAGGATTAGCTGTTATTGCCAACACCGAAACTGGCTCGCCCAACAATCAGCGGGTCAGTTTGTCCGATATTGCGAATGTCTTTACCCTTGTATTCCATTTTATTCAAAACGTAACGCATAGCATTTAACCGAGCACGCTTTTTACAGTCGGATTTAATGATAATCCACGGGCATTCTGAAGTGTCCGTGTGGAAGAACATGGCTTCTTTGGCTTTGGTGTAATCGTCCCATTTATCCAAGGATGCCAAGTCAATCGGGCTGAGTTTCCATTGTTTGAGCGGATGCAATTCACGTTCTTTGAAACGACGGCGTTGTTCTTTGCGGCTCACTGAGAACCAGAACTTAATCAGATGCACACCGCTATTGACCAAATGACGTTCCAATTCTGGAGCTTGGCGCATAAACGACAGGTACTCATCTTCCGAACAGAATCCCATCACTCGCTCAACGCCCGCGCGGTTGTACCACGATCGGTCAAATAACACGATTTCACCCGCCGACGGTAAGTGCTGGATATACCGCTGGAAATACCACTGCCCACGTTCCATCTCGGTTGGTTTCTCCAACGCTACGACTCGCGCACCACGCGGGTTTAAGTGTTCCATGAAACGTTTGATTGCGCCACCTTTCCCAGCCGCATCACGACCTTCAAACAAAATCACCACACGTTGCCCGGTTTCCTTCACCCAAGCTTGTAATTTGAGTAATTCCACTTGCAGATGGTATTTTTGCTTTTCATAAGTCTTACGCGACAAACGGTTTTTGTATGGATAAACCGCCGTGCGCCAATCGTCCACCAACTCATCGTCGGGACTGACAGGCATTTTCGCTTCAAACTTCTGCCAACGTAATAATGCTGCTTTTAATGCGGCGGCATCATCGGGTGAAGCACCTTCAAGAATTGCTTCAAGGGCTTTCATCGCCGCCGCACTATCTTCGGGACGCGCCCGTTCGAGAATATCCTCAGCCGCACTCACTTGCGCATCTTGCGCTTCGGCGGTGGCTTGTAAAACCGCAAACGTCTCTACACCTTGTGCGGCAACTTCATCAACGATGGAACTGGGTTGGTTGACTTCTTGTTGACTCATATCTAAGCACCACTACGTTTTTAATAAAAATTTAATCGTCCGATTGTAACGAAAGTGGTGTGCATAGGTGCTGATATATATCAGCACGTCCACGGCTTTAGGATCAATGGTTAAACCGAGGGACGCAACTGTTCCACGATAGCAGCAGCACGGTATTGCCGTTGTTCACCCAAGGATGGCTCATCATATAAATAAGCATTAATTTGCTCCATCGCTAATAAACGATCCGCCCCGTGTTGTTGCTGTGTCTTAATTCGCGCGAGCGAATCCTGCATCCGCGCAAACGCTTTTGCATAACAGGGCGCACACCGTGTTAAATGGCTGGCTGCTTGTTGTGCATGGCGGGTTGCTTGTGCCATGCGCAATTCTGCACGATACTCTTCCAATTTATAACTGGTACTCTTTAACGCCTGTAACAGGTTTTGCTCATACTCTTGCAACTGTTCACAACGTTGCTGTTGTTGTGCGAGCGTGTTTTCCAACTGTGCCAATTCATCCGCTAAACGCATAGCAGCCACATCATTACCCTGTTGCAATTTAATGCGAATCCCCTTCTCTTTATCCGTCATTCGGAGACGATTAGCATCCAAAACCCGTTGCAAACGGAGTTTTTCTGCAATGACCTGTGAGAGATGTTGTTTAGACTCACGCAGGTTGCTTTCACATTCGTAGATTTCCTGTGCCAGAATGCGTAATGCATTCGCATCAACTGCCGACTCCAATACTTCACGAGTACCGCCACGCATGGCTGTGACCAATTTTTCGATTAAGTACATCATGGCTCTACTCCGTAAATTCTTTCAGGATTTTGTTGGTTTTGGCTTCGTTAATACGATTCAACAAACGTTGGGCTTCGTGTTCATCGCGCAAAGTTTTGGATAACATAATGGTAGAACTGACCAGAAACAGCGAATTTAATGCCAAATAACCTTTAACTAACAAACTAGCATCCATAAAGAAAATAAACGCAGCCATTGCCGCTAGTGCAATCGCAAATGTCGTCTTCACGAAAAATACCCAACTGGAAGAACTGGGTAAAGTCAAGGTCTCGTTCATGGTGTTCACCTCTGCCATCTTGAAGCGCGTTATGCAAACTGTTGAACGCAGATTAAGGAACTAGCGCATATGTCGCAACGGCAGCACAAGAAGTTCAAAGGAATAAGGCGAAAGGTAGCAAATAATGCTACCGCTTCGCGTTTTACGAGCACGCTTTTTTACGACACAGTGGCAAGTAGGGATAATGCTATACTGTGATGCAATGAACCGAACGAGGAATGCCTAGCATGTCAACGTTGTATCCACGACTACCAACTGTTTCACGGAGCAGCGAATGAGAATCCGCGCTATCCATACTTACGAATTTGGCACATTGGGGACGCAGAGTTTTGATTTCCGCGATGATTGGAGTGATGAAACAGCCACCCGTATCCTATTCAGTGGCGCGAATGGCTGCGGAAAATCCACCTTGCTGCGCGGTATTGCCATGCTGTGGGATGAGTTTGGATACTGGCTTCATAAACGGAACACTCGTACTTATAAGTTAAATAATAATCACTCAAATTCCTTATCTCACGCATTTTATACTTGGGGCATAATTCTAGTTTTAGAAGAACTTCCGTTCAATACTCCAAATTTATTACTGTTTTGGACACCAAATAATTCACCACATAAAAAAGACAGTGATCTATGGTTTAAAAAAATTTGTGGGAAATACCCTAAATATGAACAAGTTGGACAAAAAGGTAAACTCATAAACACAACCTTAGAGTTCAAACATGAGTGGTTAGATGGCTGGACGCGAGCGCGGCAAAGAATGTTGGTTTCCCCACAACCAAGCGAGTTACCGAATATTCTGTTTCTCGATGCCGAAGAACGTCGTTGGGTCACGCCGAAACGCGGTTTGGGCGACATTAAGCCAGAAAATTTAGAACAACGTTGGTTGAGTGGCTATCACGCTACTGAGAATTGGGATGGACAAGTCGAGTCAGCATTATTGAGCATGAAAATAGCCTCAGACGAGCGTTTCAGCAAGTTAGTCGATAACATGAACAATTTTCTTTCTGGCAAAGCAATCCTTAAAGAAGTAATCCTCGGCGAGAACCGTCTGCGTGTCCAACTCGCCAATGGCACTACCCACAGCATTGACGAACTATCCTCTGGCGAACACCAAGTGCTGATTCAGCTCTACATGGTTGACCGTTGGATGGAACGCGGTGGGATTGTGATGATCGACGAACCTGACCTTTACCTACACCCTTCGCTCATTTCCGGTTTTCTTGCTCAACTGGAAAGCATGGTCGCTGAACGTGACGGACAACTGCTGATTACTTCTCACGTTCCTGATGTTTGGAGTCGTTATGAAGCCATTGGTCAACGGATTTTACTGGGTGCGGAAACTCAAACATGAACGGGCAAGCACTCGCGAAACAAATCCGTGAACGTGAGATTGGCTCACAAAATAAATGCGCTCTGATTGTTGAAGGTGAGCGTGATAAAGCCGTATTAACCATACTGTTTAAAAATCACTGCCCAACATGGGAGCAACGTTGGGTAATTGCCGTTGCTGGCAATAAACAGAACGTCCTAAAGGTGCTAAAACACGAACCGACATGGATTGGTTTGGTCGACCGCGACACATGGAGTCAAGCAGAAATAGATGCTCAAATCCTACCCAATTTAGTAGTATTACCGCGTTGGTGCATGGAAAATTATTTGATTCATCCCGCAGAACTGTGGCAAGCATTACCAGCATCACAAAAAAGCAAAATCGCGGGTGGTGAACCCAATTTTATCCAACCGATCCTGAATAAATTGCCAGCCTATGTTCGGCATGGGGTGCTGTGGCAAATCATTACGCCTTTGTGGTCAGGGTTACGAGCGCGTGGTTTCAAGGAAGCCCTTGCCGCCGAAAGCAGTATCACGACCGCACAGGATGATGATGCAATTCGCCGTATTTTAGCGGAGTGGGATGAGTTGCTAGAACCACAACGGATTTTTGCTGATTTTCAACAGTGTCTTGATGCAGTTCAGTTACTACCCCAACACGAACAACTCAACCGCTGGATACACGGCAAAACGTTCTGGAAGCAAGTCATTCACCCCTACATGACTAACGTATTTGGGCAAATGCCCGAAACACAACTTCAGGAAAAGTTGTTTCAGCGACTGCTGTTCCCGAACGATTTAGAAACGTTACGCCAACGTTTGCAAGCGGAGAACTAGGCAGTCCTCATCCGCCATTGCTTGCTTTTCCCCACCCGACCATTTTCATGACGACGACGAAAAACACGGGGACAAAGAAAATCCCCAACAGTGTGGCGGCGATCATCCCGCCCATTACACCCGTGCCGACGGCGTGTTGACTGCCCGAACCCGCCCCCGAACTGATGACCAGCGGCAATACACCCAAAATGAAGGCAAATGAAGTCATTAGAATCGGGCGTAAGCGAATGCGGGTAGCTTCGAGGGTGGCTTCGATCAAACCTTTGCCTTGTTCCATGAGTTCTTTGGCAAATTCGACAATCAAAATGGCATTTTTCGCCGACAAACCAATGGTGGTGAGTAAGCCGACTTGAAAGTACACGTCATTATTCAAGCCACGTAAATCGGTGGCGATTAATGCGCCGAATACGCCCAATGGCACGACCAACATCACAGCAAATGGAATCGACCAACTTTCGTACAATGCCGCCAACGCGAGGAATACCACTAACAGCGAAATGGCGTATAGAAAGGGAGCTTTACCGCCGGACGATTTTTCTTGATACGACATACCCGACCATTCATAACCAATCCCCGCTGGCAATTCTTGGATGAATTGTTCGACAATGTTCATTGCCGTTCCCGAACTTACCCCCGCCACGGGTGCTCCGGTGACTTGTGTGGCAGCCATACCATTAAAACGTTCCAACATCGGCGAGCCGTACACCCATCGCCCTTGCGCAAACGCGGAAAACGGAATCATTTCATTGCTGCTATTGCGCACATACCAGTGGTTTAAGTCGTCGGGTAACATGCGGCTTTCTGCCATGCCTTGCACATAGACTTTTTTCACCCGCCCTTTATCAATGAAATCCGTCACATAACTGCCACCCCACGCGGTAGCCAAGGTGTCATTGATGGTGGCAACGCTTAAACCCAATGCGCCAGCTTGCCCGACATCCATATCGATCTGGTATTGTGCCGTATCGTCCTGCCCACTCGGACGCACGCCCGTTAAGCGCGGTTCTTGCGCGGCTTTTTTCACGAACTCATCACGCGCCGCCATTAATGCTTCATGCCCCACGCCTGCACGGTCTTGTAATTGCACATCAAACCCCGCCGCATTGCCCAAACCGCGCACGGCAGGCGGAGCCATTGCCACCACTTTGGCATCACGGATTTTGCTCAACTTCGCCATAGCTCGCGCCGCAACCGCTTGCGCCGATTGTTCGGGTTTGGGGCGTTGCGACCAATCGTTTAAACGCACGAATGCCCGCGCCACGTTTTGCCCGCTGCTTGCCGAACCCATGCCCGCCACCGCAAAGAGGCTTGCCAAATCGTTCTTTTCTTCGGTGAGGAAATACTGTTCGACTTGTTGAATCACTTGCAGGGTGCGCTGTTGCGTCGCTCCAGCGGGTAATTGGATTTGCACAAACAAAATGCCCTGATCTTCATCCGGCAAAAACGACGTGGGTAAGCTAGTAAACAACCACGCCATGCCCCCCACAATCAGCGCGTAAACCAACAAGTAACGCAAGGGTTTCAGGATTAACGCTTGCACCGTGCGTTGATAAAAAGAGGGTTTGGGCGGGGGAAGCGTTGCATCTGCCGTTACACCATGCGCCCCTGCCTTTGGCGGTTTTAATAGCGTTGCGCACAATGCAGGGGTAAGGATTAATGCCACCACCACCGATAGCACCATTGAAGCCACCAAGGTAATGGAAAATTGCCGATAAATAATCCCCGTCGAGCCGCCAAAGAACGCCATTGGCACGAATACCGCTGATAAGACCAAGGCAATACCGATTAATGCCCCCGTGATTTGCTGCATGGATTTGCGCGTAGCTTCACGCGGGGTAAGCCCTTCTTCGTGCATTAACCGCTCGACGTTTTCCACCACCACAATCGCATCGTCCACCAGCAAACCAATCGCCAACACCATGCCAAACATGGTTAAGGTATTGATCGAATACCCCGCCGCTTGCAAGATGGCGAACGTGCCAAGCAACACCACAGGCACAGTAATGGTGGGAATCAACGTGGCGCGAAAATTCCGCAAAAATAC
Source organism: uncultured Thiothrix sp. (assembly GCA_964617055.1). Lineage (GTDB taxonomy): Bacteria > Pseudomonadota > Gammaproteobacteria > Thiotrichales > Thiotrichaceae > Thiothrix. The sequence continues at coordinate 3,552 of CAZTUZ010000026.1, read as the reverse complement.
CAGCATGACCACGAAGACCAAGGCAATCGCTTCGAGCAAGGTATGCACCACGCCTTCAATCGACACCTTAATGAATGGCGACGCATCATACGGAATGACCGCTTTCAAACCCGCTGGAAAATACGCTTCCAACTCCTTGAGCTTGGCTTTAACGCCTTCCGCCGTGCTTAACGCATTCGCACCGCTGGCTAAACTAATCGCTAAACCGGAGGCAGGATTACCTTTGAAACGCGAAATCACGTCGTAGTTTTCGCTGCCCATTTCGACTTTGGCGACATCACCCAAACGAATGATCGCGCCATTGGTCGCCGTTTTCAGCACAATGGCTTGGAATTGTTCCGGCGTTTGTAAACGCGATTGCGCCGTCACCGTCGCATTCAATTGTTGCCCCGCCATCGCAGGCGTACCGCCGAGTTGTCCGGCAGACACTTGGGTATTTTGGGCTTGAATCGCGCTTTTGATTTCTGCGGTAGTGAGTTGAAATTGCGTCAGTTTGGCGGGGTCGAGCCAAATCCGCATCGCATACGCCGCGCCAAACATTTGCGTACTGCCCACGCCTTCCACCCGACTAATCGAATCCTGCAACGTGCTCACAATGTAATCGGCAATGTCGGTTTGGCTCATGCTGCCATCTTCGGAAATAAACCCCAGCACCAACAAAAAGCCATTACTGCTTTTGGTGACGCGCACGCCTTGTTTTTGCACCGCATCGGGCAATTGGGTTAAAGCCAATTGCAGCTTATTTTGTACCTGTACTTGGGCAATGTCGGGATTCGTACCAGCGGTAAAGCTTAAATCCACCTTCGCCGCCCCCGACGCGCTACTGCTGGATGCCATGTACAACAAACCATCCAAGCCCGTCATTTTCTGCTCAATGATTTGCGTAACCGAATCTTCGACAATCTTCGCCGATGCACCAGGGTAAGACGTACTAATCGAAATGGTCGGTGGGGCAATGTCAGGGTATTGCGCAATGGGTAAATTCGGAATCGCTAAACCACCTGCCAGCATAATGACAATGGCAATCACCCACGCGAAAATCGGGCGATCAATGAAAAAACGCGCCATGATTTAACCCCCTTTGACTGGCACGGGTTTCACCGTGATATTGGGGCGCACGCGCTGCAAACCATCGACCACGACTTGTTCGCCCGCTGTCAAACCGCTTTCCACCAACCACTGATCACGCAAGGCTTGCCCGACTTGAATCACGCGTTTTTCCACGCTGTTATCGCTTTTCACCACCCACACCGTAGCTTTGCCTGCTGCATTACGGCTCACCGCCACTTGCGGCACGAGTAACGCATTCGCCTGTTCACCCGCGCCTAACTTCGCCCGCACAAACATGCCAGGTAACAATTGTTTATCAGGATTGGGAAATTCCGCCCGCACGGTAAACATGCCCGTGGTTTGATCAACGCTCAAATCAGCAAACGCCAATTTCCCCGTGTGTGGATAGGCTTTGCCATCGGGTAATACCAATTGCACGGGCGTTTGCGCGGCACTTTGTAATTGCGCCAGTTCGGTGCTGGGGCGCGTAATGTCCACCGCTATGGGGTCGAGTTGTTGAATCGTGGTGAGTGCGGTGGTTTGATTCGCTGTCACCAATGCGCCTGCCGTGACCGTCGATTTACCAACAAAACCACTCATAGGGGCTTTTACTTGAGTGTAGGCAAAATTAATGCTCGCGGTTTTGAGCGCGGCCTGCGCGACGGCGAGATCAGCTTCTGCTTGCTTTTGCGTGGTGATTTGATCGTCTGCCGTGGTGCGACTCATTGCACCTTCTTCCACCAGATTGAATTTGGCATTGCGCTCGGCTTTGCTACGCGCCGCTTCCACGCTGACTTTGGCTTTGGCAATTTGCGCCTGTGCATTATCGACGGCAGCTTGGTAGGTGGCACTGTCGATTTGGTACAGCACCGCGCCTTTTTTCACAAAGCTGCCTTCCTTGAATAAGCGTTCTTGAATCAAACCCGTGACTTGTGGGCGCACTTCCGCCGCTTGCAATGCTGTTACGCGTCCGGCTAATTCACTGGAAAATTGCACGGTTTGCGCTTGTAAGGTTAAGACCCCGACTTCTGGGTCTTTCGCAGGCGGTTTAGCGGCAGCGGGTTCTTTGTTGCAAGCCGTTAAGCAGGTCGTTATTAAGCCGATACTAATGACAAAACGCTGTGCGCGTGACAATTTCAACATAACGCCCCTAACTGACTAACTGGATCGGATGCTTTGCCCAAACTGTAGGCGGCAAAGGCTAATCGCTCAAGTTTACCACGCTCGTATCAGGACATTGCAGCCGTTACACCTTACGCACACGAAGTAAATTGCCGTAATACAAATCTTTGCCTGTAGTGGTTTGCATCCACAATTCACGGATTTCGCACTGTTGCGGCTGGAAATAATGGTGAGCCAAGCGAGTAATATCCTCCAACGTGATACTAGGCGAATAGGTATTCAGAATCAGAAAACCCCGTGTACTGAGTAACCCCTGCGCCCCTTCAATTAACTCGGTGAGTTTATTTTCCAGCTTCCATTTTTCGCCTTTTGCACCCAAGCCCCACGCGGGCGGGTCCATAATAATCCCATCATAACGTTTGCCACGACGCAATTCGCGCTCAACGAATTTTAAGGCATCTTCCCTCACCCACTTAATATCTGTCAGTTGGCTGCGTTCCATATTGCCATGCGCCCAAGTAATGAGCTGTTTCACCGAATCAACGTGCAAGGTTTCTGCCCCCACGGAACGCGCCGCACAGGAAGCCGCGCCAGTGTAAGCAAACAAATTCAAAAAGCGTCCGGTCTCGGGTAAATGCTGGATAATGTAATCCCAGTTTGTACTTTGCTCTGGAAATAAACCGAGGTGTTTGAAGCGCGTTAGCTCCAACTGTAAACGCAGAAAACGGTAGCGGATTTCCCAACGGGTTGGCGCGTCGGGCTTTAACGCCTGCCATTCGCCACTGGTATGATTTGTTTCAATGAATTGCCAGTGTGCCAGTGCTTGCCATTCAGCCACAGGTTTAACGGGTTTGAAATAGGCTTGGACTTCAGGGCGAATGGTGATAATGCTGCCCCAACGTTCGAGCTTTTGCCCGTTCCCTGCATCAATCAGTTCGTAATCCTGCCATCCTTGTGCGTACAAACGATGGTGTTGTCGCTCCGCAGTTACTTGCGTCATCGGTTTCTATCCTTGCGTTGCCTTCCAAAAAGGCGTTCATAATCCCAGTCGCGGATGGCAATCAACACCGTCGAACCTTTACGCTCACCAATGGGTAAACTCGAGTCGTCCTTGCTTAAGGTGTCGAAATCTTTCGCCAATTGCTGCATTTTACGCTGAAACAACGCATTACTCGCATCACTTAGCATCCCATTGAGTACCAGCAATTTCTCGCTATCCTTGGTAAACGTGGTGCGGAAGTACTCTGTTTCAATCTTGGCACGGAACATTTGCATAATCGGGCCATCATCCAACCATTTAAAATTCGGCGCAATCAGTAACTTAATCCGATTCTCCGGTTGTAGTTCAATAATACGCAAACGATCCAAGTGTGCAAGATA
>CAZTUZ010000025.1:13378-21301 GCA_964617055.1 uncultured Thiothrix sp. | reverse complement strand
AAAAGAATCGTCAAACCAATGCAGCTAGATTTATGCAACGATTTGCCAGTAACCCTTACAAAACATGGCCAATGTTGTATGACCAGTTAACACCTTACATTGCTAGATTGAAAGCCAACCGTAAAGGCTTATGGATCAAGCTCGAAAATTTGCTGGATGACATCAAGTGCAAATTTACGGCAGATATTTTCACGGATAATACTCAGCTTTCCGGTGAATACTTGCTTGCTTATCACTGCCAAAGAAAAGAGCTTTGGAAGAAAATTGAAAAAGACACTGCAACTGACCCGTCTGACGATTAATACAAGGAATCCAACACATGACATTGCAACACAAAATTGATTTCGCGGTTATTCTGCGTGTGAAAAATGCTAATCCGAATGGTGATCCACTCAATGGTAATCGTCCACGCACGGATTATTCTGGGTATGGTGAAATTACCGATGTGGCGATTAAACGCAAAATTCGTGACCGACTGCTGGAAAACGGGCAGGCTATCTTCGTGCAATCCGATGATCGTAAAAATGATGATGCAACTAGCCTACAAGATCGTGCCGATAAGCAGTTGGGCAAGAAACTCAGTAAGGAAACAGCATGTGAAACTTGGTTTGATGTGCGGGCATTCGGTCAGGTCTTTGCTTTCAAATCGAAGGATAAAAAAGCAGGTGATGGCGTTTCCATTCCTGTACGAGGACCCGTGAGTATTCAATCTGCTTTCAGTATTGAGCCTGTGAGTGTGACCAGTACCCAGATTACTAAAAGTGTGAGTGGTGAAGGGGATGGAACAAAAAGGGCATCTGACACAATGGGTATGAAACACCGTGTTGATAGCGGTATCTATGTTTTTAAAGGCAGCATGAACCCGCAGTTGGCAGAAAAAACCGGATTCAGTGATGTGGATGCCGAAGCAATTAAGGCGATTTTGCCTAAGCTATTTGAAAATGATGCTTCTTCCGCACGTCCTGAAGGCAGTATGGAGGTTCTGAATGTTTTTTGGTGGAAACACCATTCTAAAGGTGGGCAGTATTCTTCCGCTAAAGTACATCAAACGCTAACGGTTAATACAGATGGTTCATTTGGACTGGAATCATTAGCGGGTCTAACACCAGAAATCATAGCAGGATTCTAACATGACCGAGCCACATGTTATCTGCATTGCAGCATTAACGTTATTGCTTGCGTCAGTGCGCGTTAATTCAAAAAAACAGACATCTGGAGCATGAGCGGGTGGATAGTGGCAAAAACAAGTGGAAGTGCCGCGTCAGTTTGCTGATTACACGGTGAGCGTGGATGAGGCGGATTTACCAAATGGCGTGACATTGGTGAAGCTGGTACACTCTGGAGTATGACTTGTCATACAAAAAGGTATTGCCATGAGAATTAATGCAAGGTTGGATGATAGCTACGAGCGCAAGTTTCAGCTTGTGCAGCAGCGTGAGCGGAAGAACCGTTCTGATATTTTGAAAGAAGCCTTGGATAGCTATTTTGCTACCAAACTTCGCCAAGATGAGGACGAAGCATTCGCGAAAAACCAGCAGCTGTTGCAGATGTTGGGCGGCATTATGTCTGCTCCGGCGGATAGCTCTGTGCATTACAAAACGTATGTGAAAGGGTTTCTGGATGAAAAATTCAGTCATCGCTGATACCGGATTCTGGGTCGCCTTACTCAACAAGGATGATGCTTTTCACACACAAGCGACCGCGTATTTGCTGGGTTGTCGCCAAACGTTGGTGACAACGTGGCCTGTGATTACTGAGGTTTGTTATCTGTTGTTGAGCCGTCGCGGGATGCAGGCGGTTCGACGGTTTCTGGATATGGGGGCGCAGGGGTATTTTGTGATAGTGCCGTTGGAAGTTGAGCAATTGCAACATGCCGCCACATTGATGGAAAAGTATGCTGATTTGCCGATGGATTTGGCAGATGCTTCGATGGTGTTACTGGCTGAAGCGTTGGGACATGGATGTATTCTTTCCACAGACCAGCGGGATTTCGGTTGTTACCGTTGGAAAAATCGTCAACCTTTTGAGAACTTATTATTACCCAATGTCTGAACCACTTACGCCAATCATGCTGTCGGCATTGCAGCATTACAGTTATTGCCCACGTCAGTGCGCGTTGATTCACCAAGAACAGACGTTTGATGACAATGTGCACACGGTGCGGGGGCATCTGGCGCATGAGCGGGTGGATAGTGGCGAAAGCGGTATGGAATACGGCGTGCGTGTGGAGCGTGCGCTGCCTTTGTACAGCGAGCAATACGGTTTGGTCGGAAAAGCGGATGCGGTGGAATTTTTAGCCGACGGTACGCCGTATCCGGTGGAATACAAACAGGGCAAACGCCAGAAAAAAGCCCACGATGATGTGCAATTAGTAGCACAGGCGTTGTGCTTAGAAGAAATGACGGGGCAAGCCGTGCCAGAAGGTGCGGTGTTTCATCACAAAAGTCGACGGCGGCGCGTGGTTGCTATTACGCCAGATTTGCGTGAGTTGACGTTGGGTATAGCGGCGCAAGTTCGCGCTATGTTAGCCAGCGGTGTGTTGCCGCCACCCACGACTGATCGCGCTTTGTGTCGGGAGTGTTCCTTGGCAGACAGTTGCCAACCGGATTTGGTGGGTAATGCCTTGCGCATTCGGCGTTTGCAGGCGACGTTGTTCGAGGTTGATGATGAATAAATAATTCAGGGGCTGCATGAAAACGTTATTGAATACTTTGTACCTGTCCACGGATGGGGCTTATTTGCGCTTGGATGGTGAAACCGTGGTGATGACGGTGGAAAAGGTGAAAAAAGCGCAAGTGCCATTGCATCATTTGGGGGCGATTGTATGTCTGGGGCGGGTGGGGATTAGTCCGCAGCTCATGGCGCGTTGCATGGACGATGGGCGCAGCATTGTGTGGCTGAACGAACACGGGCGATTTCATGCACGAGTTGAAGGGGCGGTGAATGGCAATATTTTGCTACGTCAGGCGCAGTTTCGTGCGGCTGATCGGTTGGAAGTGACGCTGGAATTGACCAAAGCGTTCGTGGCAAGCAAGTTACGCAATAGCCGTCATGTCTTGATGCGCAGTGCGCGAGACTGTAAAGATGAAGGCGAAAAAGCGCAATTAACCCGTGCAGCGAAATCGCTTGCGGTGAATTTACGCAATGTGGCGCACGCAGAATCAGCGGATTCGGTACGCGGGTTGGAAGGTGATGCGGCGCGAGTGTATTTCGAGCAGTTTAACACCATGATTAAAGCGTCGATGCGTGAGGAATTTGTGTATCGGGGGCGCAGTCGCCGTCCGCCGCGTGATACGGTGAATGCTTTGATTTCCTTTCTGTATGCGTTAATTTTAAGCGATTGCCGCAGCGCATTGGAAAGCGTCGGGCTTGACCCGCAATTGGGGTTTTTCCATGTGGTACGTCCCGGACGACCTGCGTTAGCATTGGATTTATTGGAAGAATTTCGTGCCGTATTGGGGGATCGTCTCGCCCTGACACTGATTAATCGTGGGCAATTACGCACCAAAGATTTTGAATTTCGTCCCGGTGGCGCGGTACTGTTGAGCGATACAGGGCGCAAAACCGTGGTGGTGGCGTATCAAGAGCGCAAAAAAGAGACGTTACAGCATCCGGTCTTGGAACAGCAGGTGGAAATCGGTTTACTGCCGATGTTACAAGCACGGTTATTGGCGCGTTATCTGCGCGGGGATGTAGGGGCATACATCCCGTTCCTTAACAAATGAGAAACAACCATGCTGATTTTAGTAAGTTACGACGTATCAACGTTGGAAGCAGCCGGACGGCGGCGATTGCGGCGTGTGGCAAAAGTGTGTCAAAACTACGGGCAGCGCGTGCAAAAATCGGTGTTTGAATGCAAGGTTGACGCGGCGACCTTGGAAATACTGCAAGACGCGCTGTTAAAAGAGATTGATTTGGGCGAAGACAATTTGCGCATTTACCGTTTAACCGAGCCGTTGAGTAAAAATGTTAAAGAGTTTGGCAAATTCCGCGCGACGGATTTTGACGCTCCTTTGATTTTATAAACCCTTTAACCCACTGAAAAATAGCGATTAAAACAGCTTTTTTCGTGGGTTTATGGTATAATCGACCTGTTTGCAAAAGCGCGAACCCTAAGCAATAGCTAAATTGCCGGAAGGTTCGCGGATTTGTCCAACTTGATGATTTATCAACGATAAGTTAGGTTATTGCTGTAATGAATACTCGCCGCGAACCATTTTTTTCACTCCCGCCTGTACGGTTCGCGCAAACCTGCCAAAAAACACTTAACTTTTATGCCCTTGCAAAGGGGCGATTCTCCCGATTAACTAAATCGGGAGTGGATTGAAACAGCGGCTGAGTTTTGGGGGCAAAGTCGCTGGACGATTCTCCCGATTAACTAAATCGGGAGTGGATTGAAACCCGGCGACCATGTTTTAGCAAAAATAGGTACGGTAATTCTCCCGATTAACTAAATCGGGAGTGGATTGAAACCAACGACACGCCACGCACCGCAATATCCCGGATCAATTCTCCCGATTAACTAAATCGGGAGTGGATTGAAACTTCGTCAGTTAGCACGGCAGTGATGGCAATGCACCTATTCTCCCGATTAACTAAATCGGGAGTGGATTGAAACATTAGATACCGTTACCTCTCACAACTAAAATATCCATTCTCCCGATTAACTAAATCGGGAGTGGATTGAAACTAGCGTCGATCACGCGGCTAAAAAAGTGCGCGTATTCTCCCGATTAACTAAATCGGGAGTGGATTGAAACGCAACGCTCCGGGTCATGGTGATTGATGTGCTGTAAATTCTCCCGATTAACTAAATCGGGAGTGGATTGAAACGACGAAGTTGGCCATTTCAGTGGCATTTGATTTTACATTCTCCCGATTAACTAAATCGGGAGTGGATTGAAACCAATCCCGCTTGCTGTAGCTTTGGGCGGGGGAGATGATTCTCCCGATTAACTAAATCGGGAGTGGATTGAAACCGATCTGTATTATCGCAATGGTAATCACGCAGGTATTCTCCCGATTAACTAAATCGGGAGTGGATTGAAACCGCAAGCCTGAACTGATCGGCTTATGGACGGTGCGTATTCTCCCGATTAACTAAATCGGGAGTGGATTGAAACCTACTTTTCGGTTATTCGTGACACCGCAGTGCCGAATTCTCCCGATTAACTAAATCGGGAGTGGATTGAAACTGGTGTGTAGTTGTCTGTCATAAACCCATCCATTATTCTCCCGATTAACTAAATCGGGAGTGGATTGAAACGTATGATGGATTGATCAACCATTCCGGCTTGCCGCATTCTCCCGATTAACTAAATCGGGAGTGGATTGAAACACTAGATACACATCATCAGGATGTGCGAGTGGGGATTCTCCCGATTAACTAAATCGGGAGTGGATTGAAACTACAAATGGGCAACCGATCACCACCTCATTGCCATTCTCCCGATTAACTAAATCGGGAGTGGATTGAAATGATGACATTAAAAATCTGGTCGGCTGGGCTGCAATTATTCTCCCGATTAACTAAATCGGGAGCGAGTTGAATGAGGGGTTAATAAGCATGATACGGCGTAATGGGGTCGAGCACGGTGGGGATACCGTCCATATTGGGATTGGTGTCGGGATAGTCGAGCGTGTAATGCAGCCCGCGACTTTCTTTGCGTGATAGTGCCGAGCGAATAATCAGGCGTGCGACAAGGGCGAGGTTACGCAATTCGAGCAAGTCGCTGGTGACACGGAAATTGGCGTAGTATTCGTCGATTTCGCGCAGTAATAAATCAATGCGGTTGCGAGCGCGTTGCAGGCGTTTGGTGGTGCGGACAATGCCGACATAATCCCACATAAAGCGGCGAATTTCGTCCCAGTTGTGGTTAATAACAACGCGCTCATCAGAATCAGTAACGCGGCTTTCATCCCATGCTGGAATCGGTAATTGCAATGGGATTTCGTCCAAGCGTTGGGTAATGTCGAGCGCGGCGGCTTGCCCGTAAACCACGCATTCGAGCAGGGAGTTGCTTGCCATGCGGTTCGCGCCGTGCAATCCGGTGTAGGAGGCTTCGCCAATGCAGTACAGCGCGTCAACATCGGTGCGCCCGTGTTGGTCGGTCATAACGCCGCCGCAGGTGTAATGCGCGGCGGGTACGACGGGAACGGGTTCTTTTGCCATGTCAAAGCCGAATTTTTCGCAGGTGGCGTACACATTGGGGAAGTGGCTTAAGATGAAATCTTTGGGTTTGTGGCTAATGTCGAGGTACACGCAATCCAAGCCAAGCCGTTTCATTTCGTGGTCAATGGCACGCGCCACAATGTCACGCGGGGCGAGTTCGGCGCGTGGGTCAAATGTCGGCATAAAGCGCGTACCGTCGGGGAGTAATAATCGCCCACCTTCACCGCGTACCGCTTCGGTAATCAAACTGGATTTGGCGTGCGGATGGTACAAACAAGTGGGGTGAAACTGCATAAACTCCATGTTTGCCACGCGGCAGCCAGCACGCCATGCCATTGCAATGCCATCGCCGCTTGCGCCGTCAGGGTTGCTAGTATAAAGGTACACTTTGCTTGCGCCACCTGTGGCAATGGCGGTGAAACGGGCTTGCAAGGTGGTAACGCGCTTGGTTTTGCGGTTGTAAACGTATGCACCGATGCAACGATTACCGCCTTGCCCCAATTTACGACTGGTAATGAGGTCAATTGCAACGTGATGTTCAAGGATTTCAATGTTATCGCGCGCGCGTACTTGGTCGACCAGTGTGTGTTCAATCGCCGCACCACTGGCATCGGCAGCGTGGGCAATGCGGCGGTGGCTGTGTCCGCCTTCACGGGTTAAGTGCAAGCGGTTGTGGTCATGTTCGTCGCGGGTAAACGGCACACCTGCATCCAATAGCCATTCGATAGATTTCGCGCCATTTTCAGCGGTAAAACGCACCGCATTGGCATCGCATAATCCCGCCCCTGCGTTTAAGGTGTCTTCGACGTGCGAATCCACACTATCGGTAGCGTCCAAGACCGCAGACATTCCACCTTGGGCATAGACGGTACTGCCTTCGGTAATAATGTCTTTGCTCAGTACCGCAATACGACAAGTATCGGGTAAGCTTAATGCGAGGGTTAATCCAGCAGCACCGCTGCCGATAATCAATACATCGTGCATTGTTCTTTTCCTTATGAGGTGTTTCCGTGAATTTCACCTATTTTAATATTGACAGGCAAGCCATAGCATATAAGCTTGATGCGATAGATGATTTAGGGAACTTTTTGCAGTATGCCTGTCCAATCGACTTGTCGAGGCTGGAGTATTCAGGGTGCTGGTAACAAACAAGTAAAGAATAACCGAGGAGTACGGCCCTGATGGGCGTGAGTCATACCGATCTCGAACTGGTACAACGTGTCCAGTCTGGGGATAAAAAGTCGTTTGATATTCTGGTTTTGAAATACCAGCACAAAGTTATTAACTTGGTGTTGCGTTATGTGCACGATCAGGATACAGCGCAGGACGTTGCACAGGATGCGTTTATCAAAGCCTATCGCGGTTTGAAGAACTTCCGTGGCGAAAGCGCGTTTTACACATGGTTATACCGTATTGCGATTAATACGGCGAAAAATTATCTCGTCTCACAAGGGCGGCGATTACCAGATTCTGATATTGATGCAGATGAAGCGGAACAATTTGGTGGTGAGTCAGCTCTAAAGGAGTATGCAACACCTGAGCACGAGATGCTCACAGAAGAGATTCAAGTCGCAGTAACACGGGCAATCGACCAGCTACCCGATGATCTAAAGACTGCCATCATGCTCAGGGAACTCGAAGGCATGAGTTATGAAGAGATTGCTGTGACAATGGATTGTCCAATAGGGACGGTGCGCTCGCGAATTTTTCGTGCGCGTGAGTCAATTGACAAGGTATTGAGACCACTCCTG
>CAZTUZ010000025.1:0-13368 GCA_964617055.1 uncultured Thiothrix sp. | reverse complement strand
AATCAACCCCCGTAGGGCGGTGTCTCAAGTGCAGGTGAATGAAATGAGTACAAATAAACAAGAGTTCTTGTCGGCTTTGCTAGACGATGAGGCGGGTACATTCGAGCAACGGCGTTTGCTGGATGAACTCAAAAAAGACGATGAATTAGCACACGCATTTACTCGTTATGCTTTGATCGGGGAAGCAATGCGTGCTAATGCGTCTGGCCAGCGTAGTGCTTTGGGTGTTTCCTTGCTGTCACGAATCCAAGATGAATTGGAAGGTGAGCCAGCTTACACGGGGGAAACCGTAGCGAGCCAAACGCAACAGGCCAGCACGACAGCGGCTAAGGTTGTGACCAAATCAGTGCGCCCATGGCGGAATATTGGTTTTGCTTTGGCGGCGGGTATCGCGGCATTGGCGGTTGGAGGCGTATTATTCCTACAACCTGCAATGCACAATACTACGTCTTCTATAGCGGCGAACGATCCTGTGACAACGGAAGTTACACCGAAACCCGTTCCGGTCAATGCCGCGAATGCACTGGTGGCAGATGCGGCAACCGAAGCACGCATCCAGCAAGTTGGCAGTATTGACCCACAAACGCGAGACATGCTTAAACAATATGTGGCGCAACACGTTAAATATGCTTCCACCACAGTTATTGCTCCTTCAGTGCGTGCGGTTTCCTATGTCAATGAACGCTAAACAATTTCTCCCGCTGGCAGTAATAGCTGGTCTCTTAACGTGGTCAGGCGTGGCGAGCGCGGATGAAGCGCAAGACCTGCTCACCAAGATGCGCGGTGCTGTACATAGCTTGAATTACACTGGGACATTGGTGTATGCACAAGGGAATACACTTTCAACGTATCGTATTCACCATGCGGTGGAAAACGGTGCGGAAAAAGAAAGCGTGATCCAACTGAGTCAAGGTGGCGAAGGGAAAGCCACTGAAGCCACGGAAAGTTTTTCGCTCGCTAAATTCCAACAGGTACAACCACAAAAAGAGCAGGTTTACACGTTTGATGTTGGTGGTAAGGACTGGGTGGCCGAACGTGAATGCACGATCGTGGTCGCACGTCCGCGTGACCGTATGCGTTATTTACAGCGTTATTGCATCGAACCAAACAGTGGGATGCTGTTGAAATATTCCATGACGGATCGTAATCATCAAACAATCGAACAACTGATGTTTACAGCACTGACCTTGACGGATGTCGCAACACCACCCAGCACGGATACAGCAGCACCAGCCGCTGCACCTGCGTTGGATGTCAGTGCAGCGAAAGTGGAGACAGCAGCAGCAATGCCAGAAAACGCCATGAAATCAGCTTGGTCGTTTACAAAGCTACCAGCGGGGTTTCAGCCAATCAAAAGTGTCAACAATACTGCAGAGCAAGGAAAACCAGCGGTTGAGCAAATTGTGTTATCCGATGGCATGAGTTCGGTATCGGTATTTATTGCACCACCTGAACAGGCGGATGCGCTCAAGGGGATGGAATATTCAGCGGGGGCGATGAATATTTTTACAGCGCAAGTGGATAAGCACAACATTGTGCTGGTTGGCGAAGTTCCTGTAGCGACCTTGCGAGCGATCAGTGAAGGTTTAAAACATGCCCAATGACGGTGAGCGGGATCAACACACCCACACCCTAGACCACTCGGTGTCCACCACTGTGCAGCAGGAGCACCCTGTTGGATGGGCGGACATTAATGTCGCACTGGTTAAGTGTGAGGCAAGCTCGTCTGGCTATGATGTTGATATAACATCAAGAACAGTGGGCGATAACATGATTGAGCAAACAGCGGTGGTGGTCAGTATTGAGTCGGGGTACGCTTGGATAGTGCCGCAACAAAGCGGGGGATGCAGTAGTTGCAGTGTAAAAAGTGGATGTACTACGTCGAGTGCTTCTCCTTTTGATTTTTTCCGTCCAAATCGTGAACCGCAAAAGATGCGTGTTCTGAACACGTTATACGCCAGACCAGGGGATGTAGTCGTAGTGGGTATGCAAGGTGATGCCCTTATTCTGTATTCTGTTTTGGCCTATTTGCTGCCATTGTTCAGCCTATTGATTTTTGCCATGTTAGGCCGTGAAGTGTTCACTTGGTTGGCGATGTCTGCTGACTTAGGGGCAGTTCTAGGCGGTTTGAGTGGTTTGTTCGGTGGGCTGAAATTTGCCAATGTGATTTCAGCACACTCTTTAGTTAGGGACGATTTCCAACCCGTTATCCTGCGCATCCAAGGTCATCCAACGTTTGCAGTGCCTAGTTTGTAAGCAGTCTGTGTCAGGCTGATAATACTAGGCATTAATCATTGTTCTGCTTAACTATCGGCCTGTTCCACGCTTTAATTCCTCGTTATCTTAAATTGTTGGAGCACGGTTTGCATGTTGAAGCCCTCCCTGCGTATTCTAATGCTAATCCTCTGCTTAGCATCTTCCTCGGCTTTTGCGGCGCGTGAGTTGCCAGATTTCACTCGACTGGTCAAACAAAATAGCCCTGCTGTGGTGAATATCAGTACAGTGCAGTACGCTTCTTCGCGAGATGCGTTGCCGTTTGACCCTTCCGTGCCATATTCCGACAAACAAATGGACGAGCTGATTAAGCGTTATCTTGACGACAGTAAACGCGCCATGCCACCGCCTAGCGGCGATACTAACTCCAAAGGATCGGGATTTATCTTGTCCCGAGATGGTTACATCGCTACCAATCACCATGTTGTCAGAGGGGCGGAAGAAATTCGCGTCAAACTGAGCGATGGACGTGAATTACTAGCGCATATTGTGGGCAGCGACGAGCGCACCGACATGGCTTTGCTAAAAGTTGATGCGCAAAACCTGCCTGTCCCCAAAATCGGCAATACACAGAAATTGGCAGTAGGAGAGTGGGTATTAGCCATTGGTTCACCATTTGGTTTTGATCACAGCGCGACCGCAGGCATTGTGAGTGCAAAAGGTCGTAGTTTACCATCGGACAATTATGTACCTTTCATTCAGACCGATGTAGCCATTAATCCTGGGAACTCAGGTGGACCTTTGTTCAACCTTAAGGGTGAAGTAGTGGGGATCAACTCACAAATTTACAGCCGTTCAGGTGGTTTTATGGGGGTGTCATTTGCTATCCCGATTGAAATTGCGATGGGAGTTTTGGAGCAACTCAAAGCCAAAGGCAGTGTTTCGCGTGGTTGGATTGGGGTTTATATTCAGGAAATGAACGCTGATCTTGCTAACTCCTTCCAACTGGATAAGCCGCGTGGGGCATTGGTGGCGGAAGTGATGGAAACAGGACCTGCGGCAAATGCTATACGTCCGGGTGATATTATCCTGAGCTTTAATGGCAAAAATATCCAACACGCTTCTGAATTGCCGACGTTGGTAGGGACTGCTCAAGTCGGTTCTCAAGCACAGTTACTCTTACTGCGTAATGGTCGAACCCAATCATTGGCTATTCAGGTAGCCGAACTTCCTAATAACCGCCTTTTAGAGCCATTGCCAAAACCCCCGTTGGCAAAATCTGTAGCACCTGAAACATTGGGTTTGCAGATCAGTGCCTTGGATAAAATAGCCCTCAGTGCCCTGAAATTAGATAATGGTGTGCGTGTCGAGCGTGTGCTAGGACGTGCAGCACGGCAGGCAAGTTTGCAAGAAGGTGATATTATCACGCAATTAGCTGGACAGGCTGTGCAATCGCCTGCGCAGTTTAAACAAATGGTTGCTACTCTTTTGCAACAAAAAGCGGGGCAGAAGGTAGCTGTATTGGTGCAACGTGAAGGAATTGCCTTGTTTCTGGCAATAGAAATGAAAGCGAATGCAACAGAGTAAAGCAAAATCTTGTTTGACCGTGTATTATCGCGAGGGCTGTCATCTCTGTGACGAAATGACAGCACTTTTGGCTGAATTTCAGGATGAACTGGACTTTGGCTTCGTGCTGGTTGACATCGACGCAGAGCCCGACCTAAAGGTGCGTTTCAATGCGGATGTCCCAGTGGTGGCATTGGGAGAGCAGGTGTTATTCCGGCATTTCCTCAACGAAGCGATTTTGAGGCAAGCGTTACAGCATGGGTGAAGCGAACAAGCATATCCGCAACTTTTCAATCATTGCGCACATTGACCACGGCAAATCAACCCTGTCCGACCGTTTTATCCAGTATTGCGGCGGTTTGGAAGACCGTGAAATGGAAGCGCAAGTGCTCGATTCAATGGACTTGGAACGTGAACGCGGGATAACCATTAAAGCACAAAGCGTCTCACTGGATTACAAGGCGCGTAATGGCGAGGTGTATCACCTGAACTTCATTGATACCCCTGGGCACGTCGACTTTTCCTATGAAGTATCGCGTTCCTTAGCCGCGTGTGACGGGGCATTATTGGTGGTGGATGCGTCGCAAGGCGTGGAAGCACAAAGCGTTGCCAACTGTTACACCGCGATTGATTTGAATCTGGAAGTCGTACCCGTTTTAAACAAAATCGACTTACCTGCCGCTGACCCTGACCGTGTGTGTCAGGAGATCGAAGACATTATCGGCATTGATGCCACCGACGCGGTGAAAGTCAGTGCGAAAACGGGAATCGGCATTCAAGACCTGTTAGAACAATTGGTGGAACGCATTCCGCCGCCGCAAGGCGACCCTGATGCCCCGTTGAAAGCCCTGATTATTGACTCGTGGTTCGACAACTACCTTGGGGTGGTGGTCTTGGTGCGAGTCGTGGATGGTGAAATCCGCAAGAAACAAAAAATCCGTTTCATGTCGACAGGGCGTGATTTCCAAGTCGAGCGTGTGGGCGTTTACACCCCGAAAATGAAAGACTTGGATGCGTTGCGTGCGGGTGACGTGGGTTTCATGATTTCCGGTATTAAGGACATTACGGCGGCGAAAGTCGGCGATACCATTACCGATGCACAAAAACCTGCTGAAACGGCTTTGGCAGGGTTTAAAGAAATTCAACCGCGTGTGTTTGCGGGATTGTTCCCGATTGAATCCGACCAATACGAAAACCTGCGCGACGCTTTATCCAAACTCAAGCTCAATGATTCCGCCTTATTCTACGAGCCTGAAACCTCACAAGCCTTGGGCTTTGGTTTCCGCTGCGGTTTCTTGGGCATGTTGCACATGGAAATCGTGCAAGAACGTTTGGAACGTGAATACAACTTGGATTTGATTTCCACCGCGCCAACGGTTATTTACGAAGTCGAACAAACCAGCGGTGAAAAGACCTTTATTCACAGCCCTGCTGAAATGCCTGTGGTGAATAAAATCAAAGAAATCCGTGAGCCGATTATCGTGGGTAATATTCTTGTGCCACAGGATTACGTCGGCAACGTGATTACGCTGTGTATCGAAAAACGCGGCGTGCAAAAGAATATGCAGTACATGGGTAATCAAGTGTCGTTGACCTTTGAATTACCGCTGTGTGAAGTGGTGATGGACTTCTTCGACCGCCTCAAATCGTGCAGTCGTGGTTATGCGTCCTTCGATTACGCAATGGATCGTTTCGAGCCTGCGCCCATGGTGCGCGTGGATATTTTGGTCAATGGCGAAAAAGTCGACGCACTGGCATTAATGATTCACCGCGATTTCGCGCAATCACGCGGACGGCAATTGGTCGAAAAAATGAAAGAGCTGATCCCGCGTCAAATGTACGAAGTCGCCATCCAAGCCGCGATTGGCAGCAATATCATTGCCCGCAGTACCGTTAAAGCCATGCGCAAAGACGTTTTGGCGAAATGTTACGGCGGTGACGTAAGCCGTAAGCGTAAATTGCTGGAAAAGCAGAAAGAAGGTAAAAAACGCATGAAGCAGGTCGGTAGTGTGGAAATTCCACAAGAAGCCTTCCTCGCCGTGCTGAAAGTTGGCGACAAGTAAACCCCGCTTTGTCGCCAAGTAAACAACTGAATAGGTTAGAAAGGTAAAACATGGACTTTGATTTGGAATTCTGGCTCGTTACGGCAACCGTGGTGTCTGGGATTATTTGGTTGGCGTATGTTTTATTAGTGCGTGACCGTGCCAATAAAGCAGAACCTGTCATTGTCGAATATGCACGTTCATTTTTCCCCGTGTTATTGGCGGTCTTAGTGCTGCGTTCTTTTATCGCAGAGCCATTCCGCATTCCATCAGGGTCTATGCTACCAACCTTGGAAATTGGCGATTTCATTTTAGTCAATAAATTTGTTTATGGCCTGCGTTTGCCCGTATTGCATACCAAAATATTGCAGATGGGCGAACCGCAACGCGGTGATGTTGTGGTGTTTCGTTACCCACAAAATCCTAAGATTGACTACATTAAGCGTTTAGTTGGTGTGCCAGGCGACCAACTGGAGTGGGATGACAAAACGCTAAAAATTAATGGTGTGGAATTAAACCGTATTTCGTTAGGCAGTTATAGCGACCCAACGCAGATGAAGTACGAGGCCAGTCGTCTGAAAGAAGATTTGCTCGGCAAGAGCCATGATATATTGATCGTGCCGGGCACGGGTGGCAGCTCAGGTTCTTTAACCGTACCGGAAGGGTTTTATTTCATGATGGGCGACAACCGTGATAATAGTAACGATAGTCGTGCGTGGGGTTTAGTCCCTGAAGCAAACTTGGTCGGTAAAGCTAGTTATGTTTGGATGAATATGAATTTTAAATTATCCCGTATCGGGACATCCATTCAATAAGCTTTGTAAAGCTTGGCTTAGCCAATGGCCTAATAAATCATAACAATAAAAGGTGTCATGCTATGAGAACGCAAAAAGGTGCAACATTTATTACATGGGTGGCTGGTGTAGGACTAGTCATCTTCATCTTTGTGACTGGTATTAAGCTAGCTCCGTTGTATTTGGAGTTTTATGCTGTGCGCAATCTGGTGGATAAAATCGCGACTGACCCCGAAATGACGCGGGCGAACACCATGCAGTTGCGGCGTAAAGTGAATGACTTTTTGAACATTAATGGTTTATATACCTTGTCAGATAGCGCATTTTCCATCACGCAAGTTGAAGGGAAAAAAGATGCGCGTGCTCTTGAAGTCAATTATGAAGTGCGCAAACATTGGGTTGCTAACATTGATTTTTTGGTAACGTTTACTTATTCCGCTGAAATAGGGAAGGCTGGAGATTCTTGAACAAACTAACCAAGCTACTGGGTAGCGATTTGATGGCGACGGACAATTTCGTGCGTGCCATCACCCACCGCAGTGCGGATGGGAAGCATAATGAACGCATGGAGTTTCTTGGTGATAGCGTGCTTGGGCTAATTATCACCACGGAGCTTTACAAACGCATTCCTCGAGCCAGCGAGGGCTATTTGAGTCGGTTACGCGCGTCATTGGTTAATGAAAATGCCTTAGCCACCATTGCGGCTGAGCTGACTATTGGGGATTTCTTGCGTTTAGGACCGGGTGAACTCAAAAGCGGTGGCTTCCGGCGCAAATCGATTATTGCCGATGCGTTTGAAGCGATTGTCGGCTGCATTTACCTTGAACGTGGTTTGGAAGCGGCGCACAGTTTCGTGTTGACTGCGTATGGCGCACGTTTGGATAACTTACCTTCTGAAGATGATCTCAAAGACCCGAAAAGCCGTTTGCAAGAGTTTTTGCAGTCACGCGGTTTTGCGCTACCCGAATACATTTTGACCGAAGTGGAGGGCGAGGCGCATCGCCAAACCTTCACTGCACAATGCATTATTTTAGGGATGAATATTCGTACCCAAGGCACTTCCAGCAGTCGGCGTAAAGCAGAACAAGAAGCGGCGGAATTGGCTTTTCAACAAGTAGTGGTATACAAAAAATGACACAACGTTGTGGCTACGTCGCGATTGTCGGGCGACCTAATGTCGGCAAATCCACCCTGATGAATCACTTGATTGGCTTTAAGGTTTCCGCGATTGCTAACAAACCGCAAACCACGCGCCACAATATTCGCGGCATTCTCACCGAAGACGATTACCAAATGATTTTCGTCGATACGCCGGGGATGCATCGCACGTCAAAAAGTTTGCTGAATAAAACCATTAACATGGAAGCGGTTGCCGCACTCGAAGGTGTGGATGCGGTGGTAATGATTGTCGAAGCCATGCGCTGGACAGACGAAGACGATTTGGTGCTCAAACGTTTGAGCCACGTCAAATGCCCTGTGTATTTGGTTGCCAACAAAGTCGACCGTGTGGAAAAGAAAGAAAAGCTATTCGGTTGGTTGCCGGAAGTATTGTCGAAATACCCGTTTAAGGAAATGTTCCCGCTTTCCGCTACTAAGGGTACGAATACCGAACAATTGAAACGCGCTTTGGCAAAAGTCATGCCGGAACAGGATTGGCAATACGCTGAAGATGATGTCACCGATCAATCCACGCGCTTTATTTGTGGTGAATTGGTTCGTGAGCAATTAATGACCTATTTGCATCAAGAATTGCCGTACTCCACCGCTGTGGAAATCGAAACCTTTACCGAAAAGCCGCATTTAATTGAAATTAATGCGGTGATTTGGGTCAGTCGTGATAACCAAAAAGGCATTGTGATTGGCAACAAAGGTGAAACGCTCAAACGCATTGGCAGTTCCGCCCGTATTGCTTTGGAAGCGTTTTTGGAACGCAAAGTCATGTTAAAACTGTGGGTGCGCGTCGAAGAAAACTGGGAAAACAGCCCACGCCATCTACACAGTTTGGGTATTTCATCGTAAGCGGTAGCAGGGGAAGGGCGATGGCATTATTGGCGCAAGAAGCGGAAGTCATTTCCAATGTCGCGCATGTGATTCAATTGGCGGTTGCTCCGGTGTTTTTGTTGACGGGGATTGGCGGCATTTTGTCGGTACTTATCAATCGTTTGGCGCGGGTTGTTGACCGTTTTCGGGCTTTGGATCAGGATTTTTACCAAGCCACGGGTACGACAGTTGCCCATATTCGCCATGAAATGCAGGCATTGTCGCAACGTGCGCGGATGATTCATTGGGCGATCGGTTTGTGTACGGTGTGTGCGTTGTTGGTGTGCGTGGTTATTGCGCTCATGTTTCTCAGTGCCATGTTAGGTATTGATTTATCGACCACCGTTTCCGTGTTATTTATTTGTGCCATGCTCATGTTGATTGCGGGTTTATTGTGTTTTTTGCACGAAATCCGTATCGCTACTAGCAGCATTGACGTAACCCCGCGTTAGCTGTGGAACTGTCGCCGCTGTTCATTTTGCGCCGCCATCCGTTCCGTGATCACAGTGTGTTGCTCGATGTGTTTAGTCGTGATGCGGGGAAATTCACCTGCGTTGCCAAATTCAGTGCGAGTAAAAACAGCCGCACCAAGGGAATGCTCGAACCGTTTCGTTTGCTCGAAGCGCACTGGACAGGGCGTGGTGAGGTGTTTTCCCTGCACAAAGCTGAAGAAATCCGCCGTTATCCGCTCAAGCAAGCGGGATTAATGCGCGGTATGTACGCCAATGAATTGCTATTACGCACCTTGTGGCAACATCAAGCACAGCCGGAATTGTTCGCGCTGTATCAATGCACCTTGCAACGCCTGCTCGAGCCAATGGATACATTTGCCTTGCCCGCATGGGAATTGGCGGTATTGGCGAATGCGGGTTACGAGCTGAATCGGTGGCACGATGATGCGACAGGGCAGGCGATTGACCCGCAACGGCGTTACCGTTTTTTACCCGATCACGGTTTGTCGCCCGATGCAGCGAACGCAAAAGGCGTGCCGATTTCCGGCGCGTTATTAATCGCTTTGCGTTCACCAGACACGTTTCCCAACCCTTTACACACCGAATTACGCCATGCGTTGGATCACCTGTTGCAGATGCTGTTAAACGGTAAAACCTTATTCGCGCGGCGGTTGTTGCCCTGATTGCTGTTTGAGCAGTTCAGTGAGTAAGCGGATTTGTTCTTGCTGCATGGCGACCAATTCCTGCCATTGTTGTTCGCGTAATGTGTCCATTTTTTCGTGCAATGCCATGATTTCCCATTCCGCTTTGAGGTTGACTTCGTAATCGTGCGTGGCATCCAAACGGTCTTTTGCTGCTTGGCGATTTTGCGACATCATAATGATAGGGGCTTGCAACGACGCAATCATCGATAGCACTAGGTTCAGCAGAATGTAGGGGTAGGGGTCAAAGGCATTCCCTGAATGCAACAAAATGAAGGAGTTAAGCACAATCCACAGGACTAGGATAAACAAAAAGCTGAGGATAAATGTCCATGAGCCGCCAAAGCTGGCGACTTTATCCGCAATACGTTGCCCAAAGGTAAGCGATTCGTCGAAATCGGTATTGATATTGCGGCTAATGTGCTGCTTGTCTTTAATGTGGCTAAGGATGTGTTGTTGGTGTGGATTGAGGTTTTTCGGTAAATGCTTTGGCTGATGTGTTGACATGATGGATACTCATTACAAGAGGGTATTTGCCGTCAATGACAGCATTTGTTACAGTCGCAATTATGCAATCATAATCCATGAAGAGGTGAGCGCAATGGCAACATTGAGTGTGCGAAATTTGCCCGATGATGTGCAAGCGGCTTTGCGCCAACGGGCAGCGCGAGCAGGCGTGAGTATGGAGGCTGAAGTGCGTAATATCCTGATTCGTGCCTGCATGACTCCTGCGCTAGAACGGGAGGATTTAGCCGCTTTGGTGAAAAAAGTGCAGTATTGGACACAGCAATTACCCAAAATGACCCCAACCTCCAGCAAAGTGGATGAATTTCTAGTGATGCGCAAACGTGAAGCGGCACAAGAATGGTAGTGCTGGATACTTCCGCATTATTAGCCCTGCTTTTCAATGAAACAGGTGCGGAACAAGTGCTAAACGTATTGCCCAACGCGCTCATGTCCACCGTTAATTTGGCGGAAGCCTTGAGTTTTTACGTTCGACAAGGGGCGACGGTGAGCGACGCATTCACACAGTTAGCCAGTTTGCCCATGCAATGGCTGCCATTTTCTGCCGAACACAGCGCGATTGCGGCTGGATTATTGCCGATGACCAAAGCCCACGGTTTATCGTTGGGGGATCGGGCGTGTTTGGCATTAGCAATCGAAAAGCAATTAACCGTTTATACCGCTGATCGGGTATGGTGCGCATTAGACCTACCGATTACGGTGATCGCTATCCGTTAAGGACTCTTAAATCATGCAACATTCGTTAGAACTCGGCGTAAACATTGACCACGTTGCGACTTTGCGTCAAGCACGCGGCACGGCTTACCCCGATTTACTCGCCGCCGTACAGGAAGTGGAAGCGGCTGGCGCACACGCGATTACCATTCATTTGCGCGAAGACCGTCGGCATATTCAAGACGCGGATGTGTACGCGATTCGGCAAATGTGTACGCGCCGTTTGAATTTGGAACTCGCCGCCACCGACGAAATGGTCGGTATTGCCTGCGATGTATTGCCTAGCGACTGCTGCATTGTGCCGGAAAAGCGCGAAGAACTGACCACCGAAGGCGGTTTGGATGTGATTGGGCAATTCGAGCGCATTCGTTATGCCACGCAACGCTTGAATGCCGCGAATATCCGCGTCTCGCTGTTCATTGAGCCGGATTTGGAACACATTCGCCGCGTACCTGATATTGGCGCACCCGTGATCGAATTACACACAGGCACTTACGCCAATGCCACGGGCAAAGACAAAGAACGCGAACTTGCGCGGATTCTGCAAGCGGCGGAATTTGCCGATTACATTGGGCTGCAAGTCAATGCGGGGCACGGTTTGGATTACCACAACACCCAAGCGATTGCCGCGATTGCGCCCATGCGTGAATTAAACATTGGGCATTCGATGGTATCTCGCGCCTTGTTTGTTGGCTTGCGTCAAGCCACTGTGGAAATGCTGGAACTCATGCAAAAAGCGCGAGCAGCCGCGTGAAAATCCTCGGCATTGGCACGGACATTGTGGAAATCCCGCGCATCGAAGCGTTATTGGCACGCCACCCTGAACGCTTCGTGGCACGCATTCTGCACCCACAAGAACGCCAACGCTTTGCCGCTGTGAGTAATAAAGCGGCGTGGTTAGCCAAGCGTTTTGCCACCAAAGAAGCAGTGGCAAAAGCCTTCGGTACGGGGATGGGTAAAGACGTGCAGTGGCAGGAAATCGAAACCACGCACGACGCGCGCGGCAAGCCGTTTATCCAATTACACGGCACAACGTTAGCCACGGCGCAGGCGTTGGGCGTAACCGCCTGTGAATTATCGGTTGCCGACGAACGCAGTTACGCCGTCGCCTTTGTCATGTTAAGCGGGGAATAAAATGCCACAGTATCCAACCATTGAAGCCTTTATCGGCAATACGCCGCTGGTGCGCCTGCAACGTTTGGCGGGCAATACCAGTAACAACGTGCTGGTCAAATTAGAAAGCCACAATCCGGCGGGTTCGGTGAAAGATCGTCCGGCGTTTTCCATGATCACCCGTGCCGAGCAACGCGGTGAAATTCGCACGGGCGACACCTTAATCGAAGCCACCAGCGGCAATAGCGGCATTGCGTTGGCAATGGCAGCGGCGATTAAAGGTTATAAAATGATCATTATCATGCCCGAAACCATGAGCGCGGAACGTCGCGCCACCATGAAGGCTTACGGCGCGGAATTGGTATTGGTGAGCAAAGCGGCAGGTATGGAAGGCGCACGCGACCTTGCCTTGCAAATGGAACGCGAAGGCAAAGGTAAGGTATTGAATCAGTTCGCCAATCCTGACAATCCATTAGCGCATTTTGAAGGTACGGGCGTGGAAATCTGGCGCGACACGCACGGCACGGTGACGCATTTCGTCAGCAGCATGGGCACGACGGGCACGATTATGGGCACGGGACGTTTCCTGAAATCGCAAAACCCTAACGTGCAAATCATTGGCGTGCAGCCTGCCACGCAAGCGGATCAAATTCCGGGGATTCGGCGTTGGACACCGGATTATTTACCCGAAATCTTCCATGCAGAACAAGTCGACCGCCAAATCGACGTAACCCAAACCGAAGCCGAAACCACCATGCGCCGTTTGGCTGCCGAAGAAGGCATTTTCTGCGGTGTATCCTCTGGCGGTGCGGTAGCAGCGGCATTGCGCCTATCACAAACTGTTGAAAATGCCACGATTGTGGCAATTATCTGTGATCGCGGCGACCGCTACATTTCCACGGGCGTTTTTCCAGTGTAAAGGAGTTGCGGCATGAAACGGCAACGTTTACCTATTGGTATTCAAACATTTTCAGAATTACGCAATCGTGATTGTTTGTATGTGGATAAAACCGCAGGCATTGCGCAGTTATTGAATCAGGGAAAGTATTTTTTTCTGTCGCGCCCGCGCCGCTTTGGTAAGTCGTTGCTGCTTTCTACCATCAAGGAAATCTACCAAGGCAACCGTGCTTTATTTACAGGCTTGTGGGTTGAAGACCAATGGGATTGGGGTAGGGTGCATCCGGTTATTCACCTGTCGTTTGCCAGC
>CAZTUZ010000024.1:0-21583 GCA_964617055.1 uncultured Thiothrix sp. | reverse complement strand
GGTCAGTAGATTAGGCACGTCACCACGCAAAAAGGCTTCCAATGCGCGTACATGGCCTTTTGCCAAATCCACCACATGGATAAAATCGCGCACCCCAGTACCATCGTGCGTTGGGTAATCGCCACCGAATACGGATAAATACTCGTATGTACCCACAGCTACTCGTGCAATGTAAGGCATTAAATTATTAGGAATCCCCTGTGGGTCTTCACCGATTTTGCCGCTTTCGTGCGCACCAACGGGGTTAAAGTAACGCAGTAACGCTAATTTCCACTCAGGATCAGAATGGCATAAATCGCGCAAAATTTCCTCGATCATCAGTTTAGAACGCCCATAAGGATTCGTGGCTGATAATGGGAAATCTTCTTGAATAGGCGTAGTGTGTGGATCACCATAAACCGTTGCAGAAGAACTGAACACCATATTCTTCACATTATGCTGACGCATGACATTCAGTAAGTTGACTGTTCCGGCAACATTATTGTCATAATACTCCAGCGGCTTAGCCACCGACTCGCCAACGGCTTTTAACCCTGCGAAATGAATTACACTGTAAATATCGTGCTGACTGAACAACTGATTCAACAGTTCTGCATCACGAATATCACCTTCAAAAAAGGTAATGTTTTCACGCCCTGCAATCTCAGCTACACGCCGCAGCGATTCACGCGAACTATTACACAAATTATCCAACACAATAATGTCAAAACCAGCCGCAATTAACTCTACACAGGTATGAGAACCAATGTATCCAGCCCCACCAGTGACAAGAATTGTTTTATTAGTAGTCATGTTATGTTTTTACCCTCAATTTTGGTTAAACAGGCGTATCAAACGATACACCTGCTTGAAGGGTAGCAAAAAATGCTCAAGACTTCGTATTTTGCTCTGACGTTTTATCAGAGACTTTCTCGCTTTTGTCTGTTGCACTAACTTTTTTGGCAGAGTCACCTGCTTTTGTATCGGTTTTCTCTGTCTGTGCCTCGGCTTTAGCTTTATCAGCCGTATTGGGTTGTTTATCAGTGTTTTTAGCGTCTGGAGCAGCCTCTGCGGTACTGGTTACCTCATCTGCTTCACCTAGCGACACATTGTCCTTTAACTTATCAAACAATTTTTCGCCAATACCAGGGACTTCTTTCAATTCTTCCAAGGCTTTAAATTCACCGTGTGCATCACGATAACTGATGATGGCTTCGGCTTTTTTCTTGCCAATACCGTCCAATTCGTCGAGATCAGCAACTTCGGCCTTGTTAATATTGACTAAAGCTGTGGTAGATTCAGCAAATACACAAGGAGCAAACAATGAAATAACAAATGGTGTAATCAAAATTATTTTTTTCATATTAAACACTGCTATTAATTTTTAGGTTTTGTTTTGATAGAGACCAAATTATGTTGATAATTATCACTACATTCACCTAATTTCAGATAATCGGCTACCCAATTTTTAGGAGAACATCATGTATCAACAACACATTAAACCCATTTATTCATACAAAATTGCCGGAAGCCTTGGTTTAATCGTTATTGCCAGCTTGCAAGGGTGTGGCGGTGACCAGCCACCCGAACCACCGAAGACCCCTAACATGGGTACGATAACAGAAGCCACACAAAATAAAGAGAAAGGTGTTTTTCTCGTCATCCAGCAAACGGGCACAAATCCTGACACTTATGAATTGAAGGAAAAATACCCAGCCGGAGAAACTCGTGCCATTCTCAAAGACATGGCTGGCAATGAACGCTTATTAACCGAAGCAGAACTGAAGAAAATTGCCGAAGAAGAAGCAAAAAAAGTCGAAGCGGGCACATCTAACCTCACACAACCTGTCGCCGAAAATCAGGGATTAAGTCTAGGAGAAACCTTGCTTGCATCAGCAGCAGGCGCATTGGTTGGCGGCATGATTGCCAATAAACTTATGAGTAATTCCAATTATCAACGACACCAGCAATACCAGCAGCGTTACACCTCCTCCAGCAGTATTAGCCGCCCTTACACATCAAATACCAATGACACACGAGCCGTCAACCCAAACCAATCGCAGCCCAAATCTGGATTCTTTGGTAATAGTTCCAGCACATCAAATCGTTCTAACAGTAACAGTACATCTCCTAGCCAAAACTTTGGTGGCTAAGGTTTAAAAGGTAAAGACAATGATTACCCTCGAAAAAGTTCGCCCGATTCCTGTCAAGCTATTAGAGGAAGTGGGCATGACATGGCACACCGATACGGATGGTCACGCTTATGTCGCAGATGAAATTGTCCATGTCACTGAAACGGAGGCAGAAGCTTATTACACTGCCGCGAATGAGCTATACGAGATGTTCATTACGGCTGGACAATACGTTATCGACAATAACTTATTTCAACAACTGGATATTCCCTTTAACCTAGACGATCAAATCATCCGCAGTTGGGAAAAAGATCATCGCCACTTATATGGTCGCTTTGATTTTGCAGGAGGTTTAGATGGCTTACCCATCAAGTTGATCGAATTTAATGCTGACACACCCACCAGTTTGTTTGAAACGGCTATCGCACAATGGGCATTGCTCAAAGCCAATGGCATGGATGAAGCTCAACAATTCAACTCGGTTTACGAAAGTATCCGCAACAATTTTCGCCGCCTATTAACTGGCGAAGATGACCCTGCAAACTTTGATCGTTATTACCGATTCCAGAATATTTTATTCTCTAGTGTACGAAATTCACCCGAAGACGAAAGCACAACCCGCTTTTTGCAACACCTTGCCAATGAAGCAGGTTTTCAAACCGACTTTTGTTACATGGATGAAGTCGGCTTTCTAGAACAAGAAGGCATTTTTAACCCATATCGTACTCGCTTTGATTATTGGTTTAAGCTGTATCCTTGGGAAGAAATTGCCCTACAAACCGACGGAATCGTGGGCATTTTGAATGACATTACGCGCCAAACCGCAACGGTTATTTTAAATCCTGCCTATACTCTACTCTTTCAAAGCAAGGGGATGCTGAAAATTCTGTACGACCTATTCCCAGATTCACCCTACTTATTAGAGACACGCGACCAACCACTCATCGGAAAACGTTGTGTTGGTAAAAAAATGTTTGGTCGTGAAGGTGCAAATACAAGCATTTACACGGCTAATGGTCAAGTCGAACAAGCCACTGCTGGCAGTTATGACCGTTATCGAACTATTTATCAAGCATTTGCAGATTATCCTAAAGATGCACAAGGGCGCAGTTATCAAGCTGGTGTCTTTTTTGCTTGGGAAGCTTGCGGTTTAGGTTTTCGGCGTGGTGGTGATATTTTAGATAATATGAGTAAATTTATAGCTCATCGTATTGTGTAACTCCCCATTAAAACCACCAGAATACGAGGAAATGGTTTCCTAATCGGGAAACCATAGATTTTATCTATTAATGCAAAGTGATTATAATTGTCGATAGGTCAGTATTCTCACTAATAACGAAAAACTTCTGGAGTGACACAACAATGAAAATTGACACTCTCACCTACGCACGGGGGATAGGATTTTCCGCGCCATTACCACCAGCAAATGCTATTAACCTATTGATTTTAATATTTGGTCACGCTGATTACCTTGAAGATCACACGGCGTTTGGGCAGTTACAACAACACTATCCCCACGCTATTTTAATGGGCTGTTCTAGTGCTGGTGAAATTTTGGATAAACACATCTACGATCACTCACTGGTGATCAGTATTGTGCAATTTGAGAAAACGCGCCTCCATATCGAATACGCCCGAATCGATACACCAACAGTCTCGCGAGCTATTGCACAAACACTAGCGGATAAACTCAATATGCCTGATTTAAAAGGAATTTTTGTTTTATCCGAAGGCCTCAATATTAATGGCAGTGAATTAGCCGCTGGCTTCAATGATGTATTACCAACCAATATCATTGTAACGGGCGGTTTAGCAGGTGATGGCGAACGCTTTTCCCACACATGGGTTTTGAAGGATGCTAAACCACAACGCAATGTCATTGCGGCATTGGGAGTGTATGGTGATATTCAAATTGGCCACGGCTCACAAGGGGGCTGGAAACCTTTTGGTCCGGCGCGAGAAGTCACCCGTTCCGAACGCAATATTCTGTACGAATTGGCCGGAACTCCTGCACTAGCGTTATACAAAACCTACCTCGGCGAGATGGCTTCTGGCTTACCCGCGACAGGATTACGTTTTCCCTTGGCTCTTGGTCAAACCAACGATGATAATGAGCTAGTGCGCACCATTTTAGCCATCGATGAGGAAGCACAATCCCTGATTTTCGCAGGCGATATTCCAATCGGTTCACAAGCACAACTCATGCGAGCTAATCTCGACCAACTACTAGAAGGTGCAGAAGAAGCCGCACTCATGTGCGATGCTGAAACAGACGACCCTATTCTAGCCATTGCTATTAGCTGTGTTGGTAGACGTATGGTGATGGGTGCAGATGCTGAAGAAGAAGTCGAAGCTGTTTTGGATAATCTACCACCATCCACAACACAAATTGGCTTTTACTCCTATGGGGAAATATCACCTGCGAACAAGGACAAAGGTCATTGCCATTTACATAACCAAACCATGACGATTACAACTTTCTATGAGTAAAGACTGATATATCATGCAATTAGCCGTTATCCCGACTATTCCACACGGAATTTAGCGTTTATTTCTTGTTTCGGCTAGGTACAATGTCGTTTAGGCTTACTAAATTGAGGATTTTTCATGAGCGCGTTAGAGCGTATTGACCAAGCTGTTAAAAATAACCCTGTCATTATCTTCATGAAAGGCACGCCACAATTCCCACAATGTGGTTTTTCTAGTCGTGCTGCGCAGGCTCTTATGGCCTGTGGTGAAGAATTTGCCTATGTCAATGTATTGGCAGACCAAGACATTTACTATGCGTTACCAGAGTATGCGAACTGGCCTACATTCCCACAAATCTACATTGGTGGTGAATTAGTTGGTGGCTGTGATATTACTGTGGAAATGTATCAAAAAGGTGAGTTACAGCAAATGGTGAAAGAAGCCGTTGCTAATAAACCCGCAGGCGATACCACAGCAAACGGTTAATATTATATTGTCCGCAATGACTGCCCTCGCATAAACAGAGGGCAGTACGTTAGGGTTACATTGTCTTTGCCAATCTAGCAACCGTGTGTTAGCAAACTTGCCCAATCACCGCCACGATCTTTCAGCACCCGCAACTGTGTCATTGCACCGTATTCCACGTTCAATGAAAACAAGCGTTCATCAGGTATCTGTAAGACATCCGCAATAATCAAACGAATCACATTAGCGTGCGTTACCACCAACACGCGCTCACCGCGCCATGCTCGTGGGATTTCCGCCCATGCGTCCAAAACACGCGCCCGAAAGTCAGCCAAAGACTCACCTGATGGTGGCGTAATCGCATTCGGATTTGCCCACCATGCAGACAGTTCATCAGGATGCGAATGCAAAACTTGCTGTGGCGAACAACCTTCCCAATCACCAAAATGGATTTCCCGCAAACGCTCATCCCGCACTAACGGAAGGTCGTATTTCTGCGCAAACCACTCAGCAAAGGCCGTACATTGAACTTTGGGCGAGGTAACAATGGCATCCCAATGCTTTCCTCCCCGCCCAAATTTCTGTTTCAGGTATTTCCACCCTTGTTTGCTAAGGGTGGTTTCTAATTCCCCACAGAAGACATCCCCGGCTTCTACTGTACCATGTTGCAGTAAGCCGATTTGGGTTGTGTTAGTCGACACTACTGATAACGAATATCAATAATTTCGTACTCGCGAACACCGCTAGGAGCTTGCACCACAGCAATATCGCCTTCTTCTTTACCAATCATTGCTCGCGCAATAGGTGAGGAAATAGCCACCATATTTAGCTTAATGTCGGCCTCAATATCACCCACGATTTGATAAGTAATGGTTTCGCCGCTTTTCACTTCTTCGAGTTCGACCGTTGCGCCGAAGACAACTTTACCCGAATTGGTTTTGCCAACAGCCTCTACATCAATGACTTGGGCGAGCGATAACATCCCTTCCAACTCTTTGATGCGCCCTTCGCAGAAGCTTTGTTGTTCGCGTGCGGCGTGGTATTCCGCATTTTCTTTCAAATCACCGTGCTCACGCGCTTCAGCAATCGCCTGAATGATGCGTGGACGTTCTTCGGTTTTCAAGCGTTGCAGCTCTGCCTTCAAACGCTCTGCGCCCTTTAACGTAACGGGTGGTCTGGTCATTGCTCAGTCCTTATTGTGTGACTCCCTGATGTAAGGCTTGCAAGCAGTAAACTTGCTCGCTATCCGTATGTGCCATTGCTTCGCACAATGCCAATGCACCCGCCATTGTCGTGGTGTAGGTGATTTTGTGCTGTAAGGCTTCGCGACGAATTTCAAACGAATCACGGGTGGATTGTTCGCCTTCCGTCGTGTTTACAATCAAATCGATGTCTTCGTTTTTGATCATATCGACGATGTTCGGGCGGCCTTCGCGCATTTTATTCACCACTTCGCACGCAATACCCGCTGCCTGCAATTCGCGTGCCGTACCGCGTGTTGCCACCAGTTTAAAGCCTTGTTTGCTCAGCATTGTGCCAACATCGGCCAAGTATTTGCGATCCGCCTCGCGCACGCTAATGAACGCAACACCAGAAGTTGGGTAATTTTCGCCAGCAGCGTATTGTGCCTTACCGAACGCTTCTGCGAAAGTTTTACCCACACCCATAACCTCGCCCGTGGATTTCATTTCAGGGCTAAGAATAGGGTCGACACCAGGGAATTTAATGAACGGGAATACCGCCTCTTTTACCGCGTAATAAGACGGAATGATTTCATTCAAAGCTTTTTGCGCTGCCAAGGTTTGACCCGCCATGCAGCGTGCCGCGACTTTGGCCAATGGACGACCAATCGCTTTGGAAACAAACGGCACAGTACGCGACGCACGCGGATTCACTTCCAGCACATACACGTCATTGCCTTTAATCGCAAACTGCGTGTTCATCAGACCGACCACATTCAAGCCTTTCGCCATCAATACGATCTGCGCCCGTAGCTCATCTTGGATTTCCGCACTCAAAGAATACGGTGGCAAAGAACATGCCGAGTCACCTGAGTGAATCCCTGCCTGTTCAATGTGCTGCATAATACCGCCGATTAACACGTTTTCGCCGTCGCAGATTGCATCCACGTCAACTTCAATCGCGTCATCCAAATAACGGTCTAATAACACGGGCGAATCATTCGACACGGAAACTGCCGTAGTCATGTAACGGCGCAATTCGTTTTCGTGGTAAACGATTTCCATCGCACGACCACCAAGCACA
Source organism: uncultured Thiothrix sp. (assembly GCA_964617055.1). Lineage (GTDB taxonomy): Bacteria > Pseudomonadota > Gammaproteobacteria > Thiotrichales > Thiotrichaceae > Thiothrix. The sequence continues at coordinate 14,273 of CAZTUZ010000024.1, read as the reverse complement.
TAAGACGGACGCACCACCAATGGATAACCGATTTCATCGGCTAAACGCACCGCTTCTTCGATGCTTTTCGCAGTACGGTTTGGTGGCTGTTTTAAGCCTAATTTGTGGATCAATTGTTGGAAACGTTCACGGTCTTCCGCCAAGTCAATGGAATCCGGTGACGTACCGATAATCGGCGCACCCAAGGCTTCCAAATCACGCGCCAGTTTCAGCGGAGTTTGTCCGCCGTATTGCACGATAACACCCAATGGTTTTTCCAAATCCACGATTTCCATCACGTCTTCGAGGGTTAATGGCTCGAAATACAAACGGTCAGAGGTGTCGTAGTCGGTGGAGACGGTTTCAGGATTGCAGTTGACCATGATGGTTTCATAACCATCTTCGCGCATTGCCAATGCCGCGTGTACACAGCAGTAGTCGAATTCGATCCCTTGCCCGATACGGTTCGGACCACCGCCCAAGACCATGATTTTTTTCTTATCGGTAGGATTGGATTCGCACTCTTCTTCATACGTCGAATACATGTACGCGGTATTGGTGGCAAATTCTGCCGCACAAGTGTCCACGCGCTTGTACACCGGACGCACGCCCATGCGTTGACGCGCTACACGCACGCTTTTCTCAGTTTCATTCAGCAATTTTGCCAAACGACGATCCGAGAAACCTTTGCGTTTTAACTGGCGCATTTCATCCGCGCTAATGCTATTGAGTAAACGTTCTTTCAGTGCGTTTTCAATATCGACCAATTCTTTGAGTTGCACCAAGAACCAGAAGTCAATGCTGGTCAGCGCGAACACATCTTCAATGCTCATGCCGAAACGGAAAGCATCCGCAACGTACAAAATACGTTCCGCGCTGGCTTCGGTCAGTTGGCGACGAATAATATCTTTCGCATCAGGGTGTTGTAATTCAACACGCTCGTTCAAGCCATCAATGCCCGTTTCCAAACCGCGCAAGGCTTTTTGGAACGATTCTTGGAACGTCCGCCCCATTGCCATGACTTCGCCCACGGATTTCATTTGCGTGGTCAAACGTGCATCAGCTTGTGGGAATTTTTCAAAGGTAAAGCGCGGGATTTTGGTGACAACGTAGTCAATCGACGGTTCAAACGAAGCCGGAGTCGCCCCGCCCGTGATGTCATTGCGCAATTCATCCAACGTGTAACCAATCGCCAGTTTCGCCGCCACTTTCGCAATCGGGAAGCCTGTCGCTTTGGAAGCCAAAGCGGAAGAGCGCGACACACGCGGGTTCATTTCAATCACGATAATGCGCCCGTCTTGCGGATTCACCGAAAACTGCACATTAGAACCGCCCGTGTCCACGCCGATTTTACGCAAAACCGCCAAGGATGCATTACGCAGCAATTGGTATTCTTTGTCGGTCAACGTTTGCGCAGGTGCAACGGTAATCGAGTCACCCGTGTGGATACCCATCGGGTCTAAGTTTTCAATCGAGCACACGATAATGCAGTTGTCGTTGCGGTCACGCACCACTTCCATTTCGTACTCTTTCCAACCCAACAGCGATTCCTCCAATAAGACTTCGCTAGTGGGTGACATGTCCAAACCGCGTGCAACGATGGTTTCAAATTCTTGCTTGTTGTAAGCAATACCGCCACCCGTACCGCCCAGCGTAAAGGAAGGGCGAATAATCACGGGGAAGCCGATGGTGGTTTGCACGGCACGCGCTTCATCCATCGTGTGTGCGACACCGGAACGTGCGGATTCCAGACCGATTTCATCCATAGCGATACGGAATTTTTGACGGTCTTCCGCCATTTCAATCGCGTCTTCTTTCGCGCCAATCATTTCCACGCCGAATTTTTCCAGCACGCCGTGGCGAGACAGGTCTAAGGCGCAGTTGAGTGCGGTTTGCCCACCCATGGTTGGTAATAATGCGTCGGGGCGTTCTTTTTCAATGATTTTTGCGACGGTTTCCCAACGAATGGGTTCGATGTAAATCGCGTCAGCGGTTTCGGGGTCGGTCATGATGGTCGCAGGGTTGGAATTGACCAAAATGACGCGATAACCTTCCTCACGCAACGCTTTGCACGCTTGCGCACCGGAATAGTCGAATTCGCACGCCTGACCGATGATGATCGGGCCTGCACCAATAATGAGAATACTTTTGAGGTCTGTCCGTTTAGGCATGATCTACACTCACCAATCAATTCTTTGCAGCGCGCATCAGTTCAATGAAGCGGTCGAATACAGGGGCAACGTCGTGGGGGCCGGGGCTGGCTTCGGGGTGTCCTTGGAAGCTCAACGCGGGGCAATCGGTACGTTCAATCCCTTGCAATGAACCATCAAACAAGGAACGGTGCGTGGCACGCAGATTGCTGGGTAAAGTAGCTTCATCCACCGCAAACCCGTGGTTTTGGCTGCTAATCATCACGCGCTTGCTGTCTAAATCCTGCACCGGATGGTTCGCACCGTGATGACCGAATTTCATTTTAACGGTACGCGCACCACTGGCTAAACCGAGCAATTGATGCCCTAAACAGATACCGAAGGTTGGCACTTTCTGCGCCACGATGTCACGAATCGCCGCAATCGCGTAATCACACGGCTCTGGATCGCCAGGACCATTGGACAAGAACACACCATCGGGATTCATCGCCAATACGTCCGCCGCTGGGGTTTGCGCAGGCACTACCGTGACACGGCAACCACGATCCACCAACATGCGCAAGATATTGGTTTTCACACCGTAGTCGAATGCCACCACATTAAATTCAGCGGTTTGTGCGGTGGAAGGACGCGGCGTTGCAGGGTCTAATTGCCAACTACCTTCTGTCCACACATACGGCTCGCGCACAGTGACTTCTTTCGCCAAATCCATGCCTTTTAAACCAGGGAATGCTTGCGCCGCTGCTAGTGCTTGCTCGACGCTTAAGTTTTCACCCGCCATAATGCAGCCGCGTTGCGCACCTTTCTCACGCAGAATACGGGTTAAACGACGGGTATCAATGTCCGCAATCGCCACCACTTTATTGCGTGCGAGGTAATCCGGCAGGGACTCTTCAGAACGCCAGTTGCTATAAATAGCCGGAACGTCACGCACCACGAGACCCGCCGCGTGAACTTGTGTGGATTCCGTGTCTTCTTGGTTGACCCCGACATTGCCAATGTGCGGGTAAGTCAGGGTAACAATCTGACGCGAATAAGAAGGGTCAGTCAGAATTTCTTGATACCCAGTTAGTGCCGTGTTAAAGACGACCTCACCAATCGTCTGACCATCACAACCAATGGAACGACCGTGGAAGACACTACCGTCTTCCAGCACCAGCAGTGCTTGCTTGTTCAAAAGAACCTCCGAAGTCTACATACGAAACGGGATGAGTCGCGCTCATCCCGTGAAATCATCAGCAGTAGCAGGGCATTTTACCCGCTGCCTGCCAGAGTGTCCATGCAAGGATTCACCACAATGCGGCATGAAAGAAAGCGAAATCACCATTGTAATTCCTTTACCCTAATTCATGGCATAAATCGTGAGCCTATAATTCGATACGTTTCAGGGCTGAATAACGTATCCCAAAACGAAGTCGATTCTGGGGCAACCGCCCACGCGAGAATCGTCACGCACACGAGAGCTGTCGACTTTTCACGCTTTTTCCAGTCCAACACTTTCAATGCTGTACCAAACGACTTTTTGAGCTTGCTGTTCATAAAGTCAACGCTATACACTTCGTCTAACACCAAATGCAGTATAAAACCCTAAAACACAAACAGTCCCATCAACCACGCCATGAAGGGGTCTTTACCCATCGCGTGGTAACAACAGGCGGAAGTCAGAAACATAAACAACAATCCCGCCACAACCGAATGGATCGAGCCACGATGGTTAGTGTATTCGTGGAAAATCATCCATACTGGAAAGCGTATCAGGGCAAAGGTCACTAGACCCACACCCCATAACTCGACGATAGACAAATGATTCTCCGCCGAAAATACCATCAAAAAACCCGCCACAATACCAAACAAGGAAAACATAATCCGGCTTGGGTAAGCGTGTTGCAAATCAATGTCAGGTAAAATCCCCCCCATTGTCCCCATCAACGCCAATGCCAAAGCATCTTTAGGATCAGCTAACCCTACCTGCAAACATAACACCGACAACAAACCAGCACCCGCCGCTGCTACGGTAATATGTGTGTTAAAGTTCGCCATGTTACTGCTTACCTTGTCGTTATCGTGTGACAAGACTCGGCAAGCGCAAACTGCCGAGTCTGTGCTGATTATGCAGCCGTTTTGCTCACAATGAATTGCTTAATGGCAAGCACATCGGCCTCCATCACCTCAAAACGTTGGGGCAAACCTTCTAAGTTCGCCATACTTTTTGGACGCTGCGGATCACACCCCAAAGCTTCACGGATGGAATCCTCGAATTTAGCGGGTAAAGCGGTTTCCAATACCAACATGGGTACATCGGATTCACGGTATTCCAGCGCGACTTTCAAACCGTCGGCAGTGTGTGTATCGATCATCACGCCATAGCTTTCCCACGTTTGGCGAATGGTTTGCATCCGATGCGCATGTGAGCTGACACCTGATTGGAAACCGAAATCTGCCACTTTCGCGAATAAACCCTCTGCATTCAGGTCAAACGCACCACCATTGTCGACTTCTGCCCATAATTGACGCACAACCTCGCCATTACGTTCAGCAAGATCGAAAACAAAACGCTCAAAATTCGACGCTTTGGAAATATCCATCGACGGGCTGCTGGTATGGTAAGTATTTGCCGAACCGCGTGGACGGTAAACACCTGTACGGAAAAATTCATCCAGTACATCATTTTCATTGGTTGCAACCACCAAATGCTTAATGGGTAAACCCATCATACGCGCAATGTGGCCCGCACAAACGTTACCAAAGTTACCCGACGGCACGGTAAAACTCACTTGCTGTGCATTGTCGGTGGTTGCTGCAAAATAACCTTTGAAGTAATACACGATTTGCGCCGCAACCCGCGCCCAATTGATTGAGTTCACTGCACCAATTTTGTGCGTCGCTTTAAACGCATGATCATTCGACACCGCTTTCACAATGTCTTGGCAATCGTCGAACACGCCATTGACCGCAATATTAAAAATGTTCGGGTCTTGTAAACTAAACATTTGCGCGGTTTGGAAACGGCTCATTTTGCCGTGCGGTGACAACATGAACACATTCACGCCTTGTTTGCCGCGCATCGCATATTCTGCCGACGAACCCGTATCACCGGAAGTCGCCCCCAGAATATTAATGCCCTGCCCTGCTTTTGCCAGCACATACTCGAACAAGTTACCCAACAACTGCATTGCCATGTCTTTAAACGCAATGGTCGGGCCATTCGACAAACACAATAAATGCAAGTTCGGCTCTAATGTGTGCAATGGCGTAATATCTTCGGCGTTTTCGCCCTCACGCACATTGCAATACACGTCAGCCGTGTAGGTTTTGTCGATAATCGCTTGCAGATCAGCCGCTGGAATGTCAGTCGCAAAGCGCGACAACACCGCAAACGCCAATTCACGGTAATTCATACCACGCATGGTGCTTAAATCCGCATCGCTGAACTGCGGGTACGTTTCCGGCAAATACAAACCACCGTCAGGTGCTAAACCACCCAACAGGATTTCACTAAACGATTGCGCGGGCGATTGCCCGCGAGTGGAGATGTATTTCATAACTAAGCTCTTATTATGCTAGCGTTTCCACACGAATGCGTGTGACTTGGCTGCAAATGCTGTCTAAAGCTTCAATAGCGGCAATGGCTTCGTTCATATTACCTTCGCGCACGCGCTGCGTGAGCATGATAATGTCGACTTTATTCGCACCGCTAGTCGGTTCTTTCTGGATAAAGGCTTCAATACTGATTTGGCGATCACCCAAAATGCGCGTGACATCCGCCAGCACCCCTGGACGATCCAGCGCACACATGCGTAGGTAAAAAGCGGTTTCCACCTCTTCAATCGGCAGAATTGCCGTATCCGCCAACGTGGAGGGTTGGAACGCCAAATGCGGTACGCGATGATTCGGATCACCCGTCAAAGCGCGAGTCACGTCGACCAAATCCGCAATCACGGCTGAAGCCGTCGGTTCTGCACCCGCCCCTGCCCCGTAATGCAAAGTCGCCCCCACCGCATCACCTTTTACCAAGACCGCATTCATGACTCCATCCACATTCGCAATCAAACGACGGTGCGGAATCATGGTCGGGTGAACACGTTGTTCAATGCCTTTTTCTGTGCGTCGAGCGATTCCTAAATGCTTGATGCGATAGCCCAATTCAGTGGCATAGGTCACGTCTTCAGCAGTAATGCGCGTAATGCCTTCGGTGTAAGTTTGCTTAAATTGCAGTGGAATCCCAAAAGCAATGGAGGACAAAATGGTTAATTTATGCCCTGCATCAATGCCTTCCACGTCGAAAGTTGGGTCAGCTTCGGCATACCCTAAGGCTTGCGCTTCGGCCAACACATCACCAAAATCGCGCCCTTTGTCACGCATCTCGGTCAAAATAAAGTTGCCAGTGCCATTGATAATACCCGCTAACCAATCAATACGGTTCGCCGCTAGACCTTCACGAATCGCTTTAATCACGGGAATACCGCCGCCCACTGCCGCTTCAAAGGCAACCATCACGCCTTTAGCTTGAGCAGCCGCGAAAATTTCATTACCGTGTAAGGCAATCAAGGCTTTATTCGCAGTAACAACGTGTTTGCCGTTTTGAATCGCTTGTAACACCAAATCGCGGGCAACCGTGTAACCACCGATCAATTCCACCACAATTTGAATATCAGGGTCGTTGACAACTTGGAACGCGTCCGTGGTCAAACGCACATCGCTTAAACCCAACTCACCCGCACGGCTTAAATCGAGATTCGCGGCATAGTCAATCACAATACCACGACCCGCACGACGCGCAATTTCTTCAGCGTTACGTTTCAAAACGGTTGCAGTACCGCCACCGACAGTCCCAAGTCCTAACAGACCGACCTTGACAGGTTCCATGCTCACTCCTTTAAACCCTGATCTTTACGGAACATTTGTTTGATATTACGAATCGCCTGACGAGTCCGGTGTTCATTCTCAATCAAGCTGAAACGCACATGGTCATCACCGTATTCACCGAAACCGATCCCCGGTGATACAGCAACTTTGGCATCTGCCAATAGTTTTTTTGCAAATTCTAATGAACCCATTGCCGCGTATTGTTCAGGGATTTTTGCCCACACGAACATACTGGCTTTCGGGCGTTCAACATGCCAACCCGCCGCATTCAAACCATCGCACAATACGTTACGGCGGCTTTCATACATACTGCGGATTTCATGCACACAATCTTGTGGACCATCCAATGCCGCAATCGCCGCTACTTGAATGGGGGTAAACATGCCGTAATCCAAGTACGATTTAATGCGTTCCAAAGCTTTTACCAAGGTAGGATTACCGCACATGAACCCAACGCGCCAACCAGGCATATTATAAGTTTTTGAAAGCGAATAAAATTCTACCGCAATGTCTTTTGCACCTTCTACCTGCAAAATCGACGGAGCTTCGTAACCATCGAAGCAAATTTCCCCATAAGCAATGTCGTGAATGACCCAAACGCCGTGTTCTTTGGCGACTTTAATCACACGCTCGAAGAAATCCAACTCCACACACTGCCCAGTCGGATTACCAGGGAAGTTAATGATCAACATTTTCGGTTTAGGGTAAGAATGCTTAATCGCGTTTTCTAATTCTTCAAAGAAATCCTTACCTTCCACCAACGGCACATGGCGAATGTCCGCATCGGCGATAATGCTACCATACGGGTGAATCGGGTAAGCAGGATTCGGCACAAGTACCGTATCACCACGGCTTAACGTTGCCAACGCCAAATGCGCCAAACCTTCTTTAGAACCGATAGTAACAATCGCTTCAGTTTCGGGGTCGATGTCAACGTCAAACTTGCGCTTATACCAATTAGTAATCGCTTTACGCAGGCGAGGAATACCGCGAGACATGGAATAACGGTGCGTGTCCTCACGCTGCGCCGCTTCTACCAATTTGTCGACAATGTGTTTCGGTGTTGGTTGGTCTGGATTCCCCATCCCAAAATCGATAATGTCTTCACCTTTAGCACGCGCTTCCCGTTTCAGTGCGTCTGTGATTTTGAAAACATACGTCGGAAGCCGGTCTATTCTTTGAAAATTGTCCTGCACGGTTCTTTGTCCTCGAAGAAAGCGACCCAATCGTTGGGGCCAATGTAAGCCAGCCACATTACAATCCACCATGCAGGCTGTCAATTGTAGAAAATCGTAAGGAAGTTAAATGAAATTCAGTGAAGACAAAGGTGATGCGCACTACCGTATCACGGGCTATGGCGACGGCTGGGTTGATGTCAACCAAGACCAAATTCGTAGCAGTTTTATCATTATGCCAGATCAATTACTCACAGACTGGCAACCGCAGCGCATTCACGAACTCACGGTGGCAAATTTACAGCCACTATTTGCCATGAACGCGCAAATCATTTTACTAGGGACTGGAATGACACAAACCTTTCCACAACCAGAAGTGTGGTTTGCGTTGGTACAAAACGGCATCGGCTTTGAAATCATGAGCACCGATGCCGCCTGTCGCACTTACAACTTACTGTCAGCAGAAGACCGACGTGTGGCGGCAGCTTTTTTTATTAATTAAATGGTTCTAATTGAAACCTAGTAAGCTCTCACCCGACAAGCCTTTATTCTCAAGGATACGGCGTAAGCGTTTTAGAGCATCCATTTGAATTTGGCGCACACGCTCACGAGTCAAACCCAATGCTTCCCCGACCTGTTCGAGGGTAGCACGCTCGTGACCGTGCAAGCCAAATCGACGCACAATCACTTCGCGTTGTTTGAACTCCAACTGTTCTAACCAACCATCAACAGACAAGGTAATGTCCTCATCCTCCAGTTTGGAATCTGGCTCGTCGTGCGATTCGGTACTTACAAAATCCACCAGCGGACTATCACCATCCTTACCAACCGGGGTATCCAATGATGTAATGCGCTCATTGAAATCTAACAGCTTGCGTAACGACTCAACGGGTTTATCCATCGCCGCAGCCACTTCTGGCAGGGAAGGTTCGTAACCCAACTTCTGTGTCATTTCACGCAGCTTACGCATGTAAGCGTTGAGTTCTTTATTGACATGAATAGGCAGGCGAATCGTGCGAGTTTGATTCATCAAAGCACGTTCAATGTTCTGCCGAATCCACCATGTTGCATAAGTCGAAAAACGAAAACCGCGTTCTGGGTCGAATTTTTCAACCGCATGGATCAAACCCAAATTGCCCTCTTCAATCAGGTCTGGCAGCGGAAGACCACGCCCCATATAACGACGTGCGATCTTAACAACCAAACGCAAGTTACAGGTGATCATTTTTGAACGGCCTAACTCATTACCATCACGCGCTAAACGGCCATAATGGATTTCTTCTTCTGGGGTCAACAGCGGCGAACTTTCAATCTCCCGCAGATACATTTGTGTGGCATCGAGTTCATGAACAGACAGCGACGGCGCAAGCTCAGAAAAACTGACATCCTCACCATCATCTTCTGCCAAATCATCATCGTTATCGTCTAAACTTAATAGTTCATCTTCCGTCGTATCAAGCGCGACAAACGCTTCATTCTTTACACAATGCGCACGAGGTTGCGGCCTAGACATTGTTAGACTCCTTTGTTGTTAAAGGCGTGAATACCTTTAGGCAAGTTCAGCACTGACACGACCACCCGTCCCTACTCCACTAAGGCATTGATGGTCGTCTCTCATCCCAAGTTGACACTTTCATTTCTGCAAGTGGAACTTAGCACAAATTCACATCAACGAGAAGACCTTAACTTAAACTTAACGACATTCATAACTTATTGTTTTTTATATAACTTATATAACAATTAATAAAAATGATTAAAATTTAAACTGAATAGAACCTGAATAGGCCATACCGTTTATCGGAAAGTGTGCGAACTATCACACTTAACACTCACAAACTACCATAACGCGCTTGCAAAGCATCAATATAGGCCTTACGCCCTGCTTCATCCAAGCTTGCCCAAACACTACGCAATTTAGCGCGTTCGGCTTCAGGCAATTTATGAATCCACTGATACCAAGTTTTTAACTTTGCACGCTGGGCTGCTGACATCTGGCGATAACGCTTAAGTTGCTTAGTCACCGTGTGTTGTTGGTCTGGTGACAACTGTTTCCACTCACGGTAACGCTGGCGAATACGCGACCGTTCATCGGGCGACTTTGCGGCCCAACGCCGTAGACTCTTCTGTTTACTTTCTGATAGGGCATCCCATTCTGGCGCAAAAGGCTTCAGAACCGTCTGTTCTGAGGCACTCAAATCTTCCCATTTTGTCGTATCTGCCATGACCCGCACGACTCCACCCAGCATTAGGCTCAAACCCAATAATAATCGGACGAAAAGAGCACTATTGCTCACTTTCAATCGCATAGAGCCCCTCCTGTTTCACGGCATTTTCTGCCATCACATAAACGTTGGTATTATTAGTGTCGGATAGCTCTATCATGTCGCCGACTTCATCCCAAGTGCTACCGACCTCATCCCACCATGTCAACATCGTGGTAATTTCGTCGGCAGATTCCCCTGCACTGGCAATGGGGTAATATGTCAGCAATGCTAAAAATAAGCCACAGTGCAACAGAAATCCTTTCCGTTTCATGCCTAGTACCTTCCCTGCTATGATCAATTCAGTAACGACTTAACTGTATTCTGCTGCCAACCACTCATACATCTCGAGATTTTCCAAAAACTCCATGTCTTCGGTGGACATCAGTACTTCCATGACCCCAACATCCGCCTCCGTCACATGGCTTGCGGGATTCTTTCCATCCACAGCGACCAGTGGTATACCAATGGCTTGCGGCGTGGTTGGTTGGGATTTATCTGTGGTTTCAGGTAGTAACCACAATGCTGTCACAAGTGTGACAACAGCAGCCGTTGCAAATCCGTGAGAAAACGATGCAAGGTTTATGCCGAAAGATGGACGGTCAGCCCGTTGTTCCAAGGCCTGCAAACGTATCCGTGTCAGCTTTGCTTGCGTTTGCCAATCTAACTGATCGGCTGATTGATCCAACCCCCGCCGAACTGATGCAACTAATTGTTGTTCTGTTAGTTTCGTCATGCGTAATAGTCTCCCAGTTTTTCGCGCAAACTGTGAATAGCCCTTGAGTAATGCGTTTTCACACTTCCTTGTGAACAATTCATAATTTTAGCGGTTTCCGCAATATCATAACCCTCCCATGCGCGTAATAATAAAGCCTGTTGTTGACGCAATGGCAGTGCCTGCACAGCAGTCTGCATCAACTCGCTCATTTCTTTTTGTAACAACTGCTTGTCCGGTTCTGGAAATGCGTCTTGTGCAATTTGTTCTTCCCACTTCACATCCCCGTCAGCATCGTCCTCATTATTGAAAAAAAACACACGCCATCGGTTGCGTACTTTTTGCCGCCGATGCCAATCATTGATCCGGCTATGCAATATCGTGTGAAACAACGCCCCCCATTCCGATTCAGGGTGACTGCTATATTTTTGCACTAACTTACACATGGCATCCTGTACGATGTCCAAGGCCTCGTCTTCATTTTGTGTTGCCAGTCGTGCTGTAATAAACGCCCGTTGTTCTACACCACGCAGAAAATTATTCATTCTTGCAACACTTGTTAGCCCCTCATCTTGTTGTGCCCCACGCATCAAACGACCATTATGCCCTGAAATCAGTGCCACATGTTTCATCATATTCCTTTGGGTGCTCTCAGACATTTCCAGCTTTCACCGGAAAGTTTCAGCTTCTTAACGTTTTAACCATTTACAAGTTGACAGATAAGCTACATTTCGTTTTAGTTCAGTGGAAATAACGTCGTAATGCACTGAATATTTTTATGGAGACAAAATAATGCGTTGGCAATCCGGCAGAGACAGCGACAATGTGGAAGATCGCCGTGGCAGTGGAGGAGGTGGAGGTGGCGGTTTTCGCATTGGCCTATTTGGCACAGCCATTATCGTTATTGCGGGCTGGTTTATGGGAATTAACCCTATTCAGATGTTGGGGATCGTTGGTGGCGCGAATGCTATCTTCGGCACATCTGGCAGTACCGAAAACAGTGCGCCACTCAACGATGAGGGTGGAAAGTTCGCCAGCAAAGTGTTAGCACAGACAGAAGACATTTGGAATCCCATCTTTAAACAGCTTGGTCGTCAATACGTCGAACCCAAACTGGTGCTATTCAATGAATCCACTGACAGTGCGTGTGGTTACTCCTCTGCCGCTACTGGGCCGTTTTATTGCCCTGCTGATCAAAAAGTTTATGTCGATTTAAGCTTTTTCAAAGAACTAGCGCAGTTGGGCGGCAAAGGCGATTTTGCACAAGCCTATGTTCTGGGTCATGAAATTGGTCATCACGTCCAAAATTTGTTAGGTACTTCCGATAAAGTCACGCAAATGCAAGCGCAAGTCAATCAACGTGACAGCAATCTATTGTCTGTTGCGCTAGAATTACAAGCAGACTGTTACGCTGGTGTGTGGGCGCATCATGCCAATGCTTCCATGCACATTTTGGAAAGTGGTGACATCGAAGAAGCCGTTAGTGCCGCTGCCTCCATCGGTGATGACCGTCTGCAAAAAATGTCTGGTCGTCACATTAACCCCGACTCGTTCACGCATGGTAGTTCACGTCAACGCATGGAATGGCTACAACGTGGCCTTCAGTCTGGTGATTTACGACAATGTGACACTTTCTCGCAATTGCGTTGATCCACTTGCCACCCCAGCAAGTTAGCATCAACTTAACAGGAACTTAAGATGGTGAAACCTTGCTGGCTGCTGTTTGCCACTGTATTTTTGAGCAACACGACTTGGGCGTTTCCTCATGCAGACCCTGTCCCTGGTGGCTTGGCAATTATCCCCGTAGGAACAACCGACTCCCCACTACCTAAAGTACAATACGCAGGTGGTAACGTTACGATTGTGCCACAAGATCAACACTGGATAGCCCTAGTTGGCATTCCATTGGATGCTGATGCAGGAATGCATCAACTCCAAATTCAACAACACCCTCCCGTCTCATTTGAAGTATTCAACAAAAATTACCGCACGCAGCGCATCACCATCAGCGATAAAAACAAAGTAGACCCAGATGAAGAATCCAGTGAACGTATTGTGCGTGAACTTGCAGTTCAAAAACGGTTAAAAACGCATTTTTCTACAACTCCCGCCAGTATTGATTTTATTCGCCCTGTACCAGGAGCAGATACGGGACGATTTGGTTTACGACGGATCATTAATGGTCAATCCCGTAACCCACACAGCGGTATGGACATTGCGGCAGCGACGGGCACACCTGTCCGAGCAACTGCTAGCGGACGCGTATTGCACACAGATGACTTCTTTTTTAGTGGTAACACGGTCTATGTTGATCACGGTTCAGGCGTGATTACCCTGTACGGACACCTTAGCAAGATTAACGTGAATATTGGCGATGAAATCCGCCAAGGCGATGTTATCGGTGAAGTTGGCAGCAGTGGACGCGCAACCGGCCCGCATTTGCATTGGTCTGTTTATTTAAATGGAACGGCTGTAGACCCTGCACTGTTTCTGTAGCGCAAAAAACAATCTAAGTATTCAGTTTCGATTCAGGGCTTCTTGGATACTATGGCCTCAACTTCAGCAGGAATCGTGAACTTGGGGTTTGTGGTAGCGATTTCGTCGTCAGAAGCATCTGTAATAATAAAATAAACTGTTCCGCCGTTCTGACACTCAATGGCTTAGAGGATTCGGAATGATGGCAAGCTGAGGTTCATTTTCTGACGTATGCCCTAACAACCGGCCATTCATTGGGGAGCTGGTTGTGGGCTAGGTCTGAAAACGGGATGCGTGGACTACAAAACAGGGGGTTAGTCTACGCGCCTCCCGAAATCTAGATGATTTCGGCGTTCTTGAGTCACCTTCACAAAGCGCGGGTCATGATGACCCGCTTTTTTTGTGAGCTAGACGCATTATACAGATACCGTTAATAAATAAAATCTTTTTCTATGTTTTTTTACTTGAATGGGATAGGCCGCTCCCCCATATACCGTGTACACTTGTAGCGAAAACTTCGGTAAAGGACGATTCATGGCCTATACGTTAAAAAAGATCATCGGCTTCATTCTCTTGCTCGTCACCGTTGGTGGGGTGAGTGCCTTGTCTGTTCTGCAATTATTCCCCTCGCTTTAGCTTCGGAGTCGCCAAT
>CAZTUZ010000023.1:0-22447 GCA_964617055.1 uncultured Thiothrix sp. | reverse complement strand
CACAGGCGAAGACACTCTTTCCCTACACGACGCTCTTCCGATCTCTCGGCTTTCCACCTGTTTGGGTTCTTGCCTGAGCAATTGCGTGCAAGCAGCGAACGTATCGAAAAGCTGATCATCCAAATCATTACGATCAGTGATCACCACGATGGTCGGATTATCCAACGCCAATACGATCTTACCCGTGTAAAAAACCATAGACAGGGATTTGCCGCTGCCTTGCGTATGCCAAACCACACCGCCCCGACGGTCGCCCACTGTCTGCCCCCTCACGCTGGGCAACCCATAAATAGCAGGCTCTTCTTTAACCGCTTTATCAGGCGTGGTAGCGGCACGCAGCGTTGATTGCACGGCAGCATTCACCGCGTAATATTGGTGGTAGGCTGCCAACTTCTTAATGGTGGTGACGGTGGTAATCCCCGTGTCTGGGTCTTCCTTTTTGCTGCTCTCAAACACAATGAAATGCCGCACCAGATCAAGCAAAGTCTGCTTATTGAGCATTCCAACGATCAAAGTTTCAAGCTGACTAACCAAGCGCGAAGCCTCGGTTTTACCATCCGCCGTTTTCCATGCCATGAAACGACTAAACCCCGCCGACAAAGCCCCCACCCGCGCTTCCAATCCATCTGAAACAATTAAAAAAGCATTCCAAGTAAATAAACTCGGAATCGTGGCTTTATAAGCCTCCAACTGCTGAAAGGCAGACTTAATATCGGCGGTTGCACTGGTTGGATTTTTTAATTCAAGAACAACCAGAGGAATACCATTGACGAACAAAATCACATCAGGACGTTTTTCGTGATGGTTTTCAATAACCGTAAATTGGTTAGCGACCAAAAAATCATTATTATCGGGGTGAGTAAAATCCATCAGCCAGACAATATCCCCCCGTTCCGCGCCATCCTGCTGACGGCTTACCTTCACACCCTCAGTCAGGAAACTGTGAAAGGTCTGGTTATTGCTTAACAAGTCGGGGGAATTAATGCGCCCCACTTCCTTGATAGCCTCTTCCTGTACGGCAAGGGGAATACTGGGATTAATGCGCCTAACGGCATCACGCAAACGTTCCAGCAACAGCGTATCGGCAAAACTGGCACGTTCTGGGTGATCACCATTGGCGGCGATTTCGGGCGCGTACACATAATCGTAGCCCAATCCTTCGAGCCGCTCAATTGCCAGCAACTCAATATCGCTTTCGGTGATTCTGCTCATGCCCCCCCTCTGTTTTGGCCGTTCGGAATTCAGGCATAAAGTTGACACTATGAAATCTGAGTATTTCAAACACGTTATCCTGAGGATAAGGGTTCGGAATCCGGTGGTCTTGATAGAGTTGGTAATACAGCAGCCAGTAACGATCCACCGCCCACAAATCTGCCTTGTCGATACCGTATTCCAGAAAGTCTGTTATTTGTTCCCTATTGCCTCCCAGACAATAGAGGCAGGCCAAGGCTACTGGGTCTCGCGTTTTGAAAACGGCAGTCATCACTTCATCGTCGATACCAACCCCAATTTTATCCAAAAAATATAAACCCCATGTCATACCGTCTGCATGGTGATATTTTGCATTTTCCAGTACAACTTCGCGTAGCAGGTTATGTATAAGCAGATGATTATGCTCATCCAGTTTGGTGAATCGGTACGATAAACTTTCAAGTATGGGTAAGAGAAACGGATATTTGCGGCTTAGGTTAAGCACATAACAAATAACGCTATCTTGCTTCATTTCATCCAGATGGTGAATGATACTTTTGACTGCATATTTAAGGACAGCACCCCCATTAGGGTTTTGTTGTTGTAACCTTAACGCATAATCCAGATAACGTACGGATTGCGTAAAACTGTAATAGCATTGGTCGTGTTTTAGTGCTGGCAAAGCGGCAGTCAGGTCAATAATCCAGTCAGGGCTTAATGGTGTGGGTAAAGCTGTAATGGAAGTTTTGCTGTCATTCAGCTCTAATCGGTACTGTTTCAATGCATCCCGCA
Source organism: uncultured Thiothrix sp. (assembly GCA_964617055.1). Taxonomy (GTDB): domain Bacteria; phylum Pseudomonadota; class Gammaproteobacteria; order Thiotrichales; family Thiotrichaceae; genus Thiothrix. Next base: position 20,464 of record CAZTUZ010000023.1, on the reverse strand, counting down.
AACTCCACAAGAAAGCCTCCGCCTCTTCATGGGTTGTGCAGTAGCACACATAGTCGTCAATGTAGCGGTGAAAGGCAAAGCCTTTCCGTTCCAACTTTCGATCTATATGGCAAAGCAGGTATTCCGAAACAATGTTGGAAGTAGCTGAACCCACATGCAGACCAACCGATTGATTGCAGTTCGCAAACACCAGACTGCGTTCTAATTTGTAAAACCAGCGTCCACGATAATTTGGTTTTGTATCGCTCATCGAAATGGGACGGATTTCCATTTCGTTGGTAATGAGAGAAAACAGGTTATTGGGAATACTGGAAAAGCACTGCCGGATGTCAGCCCTAACACAAAAGTTTTTACCCAAACTTGCTTCCAGTTCATTTTCTAGGCGTATTCCTTCATCCTGATAGTTCATGGTCAGGATGCGTCCACCGTCATGTTCGACTGGCTTGATATGGCTGTGTGAGTTTTTGCTGATGTGGGCTAGTGCCTCCCAATTATCGGCAATCTGTAAAGCAATGTGCGAATAGGGCAGCGGATGTGGAATGGAAAGAGTTCTGGCTGTCTGGTTGTATCGGGTTGTCGCATACTTCAGGCTGTCATAGCCATTTCTGCGTGGCGTGATGTTGGCAAGTTCTTCCGCTGCATTAATGCTGAAACTTGTACTGTTGAAAATAGGGGGTAATTCATCCCTGTTGCCTTTCTGCGCAGGCAAATAATTATGTTTCAGCAGTGCTTCAATCACAAAAAAACTGCCGATTGTTTGTTGTTCAGCCGGTAACATTGTTTGCCCCTTTACCTCTACTGATACCAATTAATGCCCCTGAGTTTTTAAGTCGAGGCTGCTCATTCTTGTGTGGTGTTTCGCAACACTTCATCCATTGTTCGCCCTGCCTTGTTACGCCACGAAATCCAAGCATTGTTATGTCGACCAGACACGAACCCGGCCGCTTTGTTGACACTATCAAAAGTGACGTTGCTATTCAGCACATAGACATGCCTCCCAGCATCCAGCGTTGCATGTTCTGCCAATAGTTGTCTACGTTGTTCAACAGCTTTGGATGAGCTTTTGAGCCATGACGGAGATTCGTAAACATCAATGATCGTTCCCGCTAATACCGTGAATTGGTTGCCCTCAAACACGCCTTTGGCGCGGGTTTTGTTGGTATCAAAAAACCATAGGTTTTCCTCTACCGTATCCTGTTCGGTAAGCACATCAAACACGGGGAAGCCAAAGGCGGCAGTTAGCAAGCAGCAATCCTCGAAAAATTCTTCGATAGCGGGAATTTTGAAAGGATGCAAATTATTCTTACTAGAAGCTTTTTTATTGTCCAAATGGGCTTTTTTAGCAGCAGTAGCGCGGTCGATGGCAATGGATTCCAGATAACCCACGTCACTTTTTTCCAGTGAACCATCTTTGGCAACAAACAGCACCAACACATCCCAGAAGGCTTTATTGGCTTCATGCCCAGCCTGACGGTAAGAAAAATCCTCAGTTTCGCCGATGTAAAGCTCCGAACCATCCTGAGACAACAGCAAATAAAGAGCGGGCTTGCTCAATTCACTGTATTTGCGCAATTCGCCCAATAGCTTACGGGGAATAACGTAGGCACGGATAATACGGTTGGAAATTTCAGCAATGCGGATGCCTTCAGGGTCACCCGTTGGCAGATGAATCGAAAGCGTCTTCGCACTCACGCTGCTTCCTCGTATTTAACCCGCACTTCCCCGCTCATCAGCTTAGGCAACAACGTATCGCGCAATTTCTCCAACGTCCGAATGCTTTTAATGTTGAATTCTATTTTTGCCATCACAGGTGCTGTCAACTCATCAAATTCAATAATCTGTCTATCCGATATAGGAAGTAATAGTTTTTTAATAAGTTGCTGGCTAATGTTTTGCTGTGCTGACCCTACAGCCATGTTAATAAGATTGTCTTTGTTGTTTTTCACAAAGAAAAATAAGAAAGATGCGGGATATTTTTTGTTTGCTTTTAATGCACATATTGCTTGATTGCAAGTCATTTCTTCAGAAATAATAGCGTATTCACCTACAGTAGCACCATACATTGCAATTAGAATGGAATTTTTTGGAAGCAATTTTGCGGATGAATTCTTAACTGCATCTTCAGTTATTTTTTCTTCTGTATCTATTAAGTAACTTCCTGTCAATTCTTTTGACTTCACCCAAAAATATGAGCCTTGCGAATAATACTCCATAATTTTACGCGATGGCGTACCACCCGAGGTTGTCTCTACAACACTTCCCAACTCAACTAACTCAGCATCACCTGACTCGTTATCCACAAACCACTGCCGAAACAACGTTTCTGCCATTGCTTCGAGGGTTTTATTTTGACGGTGGAGCAAGTCGATTTTGTCGTCCAAGCTACTGAGGACGGAGGCAATGGCTTTTTGTTCGGAAAGGGTTGGTATTAGAAATTCTATTTGCTTTACAACATCGGTTTGAACTCTCTGCCGTCCTGAACTTCCAGTCATAGAAGCAATCGCAATATCTCTAAAATCAGGTGAGCGAGCAAAATAGTAAAGGAACTCTTTATCACTTAATCCTTCAACTTCCCGAAGAACAATAAACTCTGTCGAACCAAAACCAACCTCATCATCATCAAGAACATCAACATAAGAGGTTTTCCCATTCTCTAAGCTGGGAGTGATTCTTGCTACTAACGTATCACCATTTCTAAACTTAACCCCTCCATTGTATTTTTCCCACTGAAACCCGATTACTTTTCTTGTAAAGACAGGCAAAAATTCCATTGGAATTTTCTTTGCCAATGTATCTTTTTTTAAAGTTTCTGTTGGATTAACTATCGCAATTTCTTGAAGTGATATTTCTTGCCACTCACTCATTACTGCCTCCTTGTTTGCTTTTCAATAAACGGTAATAAGTGCTACGTCCTTGCCCTTGACGCTCAATTAAACCTTTATCTACTAGAATACTGAGTAATGTGTGCGCCTTCGTTTTGCCCAGACCAAGTAATTCGGTTGCAGTTTTGCGGCTAATTTTTTCGTGATCAAGCAGGTGAAGTAACAGATGAGTTTCTGCGGGTGCAAGGTTTTGCCAATCGTCCGTAATCGTCCGAAATCGTCCGCAATCGTCCGCAATCGTCCTAATGGATGCACTATCCGGCACTTTATCGGCACTTTCCGCTACTGGGCGGTAAAATTCGACATCCACGAAGTCGCCTCGTTCGCGGATGCGGGGTAGTTTTAGTCCTTGGGCAAGGCAGCTATTCCTGATGCGTTGCAAACCACTTCCCCATTGCTCGATGTAACCTAGCTCCTTGAATACCCGCGCAATGGCACGGTTGCGTATTTCAGAACGCCCTTCGGTAAGCCCTTCGGCGGTCAGGGTATTGGGGAAACCGCCGGGTGATACGATATTCACGATGTCATCGTATACCCCCACTTTGATGTCACGCCCCTGATTGGTGTAGTCGCGGTGAATGATCGCGTTGGTTAGGGCTTCACGCAGCGCGGTTTCCGGCAGTTCATAGGTATCCGTGCGTTGCAGCCCCTTAATCTCGCCGCGCAAGTGAATGTGGTTTTTGATGAATGCCTCGGCTTGTTCCAATTGACTGAACAAATCACCGCTGTATTCCTTGCGATCCAGAAACAGGCTCATGTCCGTGCCTTTGAAGCGGGCGCATTTGGTCTCAACATGGGGTAATTGCCCCAGCAGAATCATTAAGCCGTAAGTTGGGAATAACTGCCCTTGTTCCTGACGGATGAGTTTCAGGTTTTTGAGCTTTTCATTGTCCAAGGGTTTGCCTTGTGCAGCGAAACGGCTTTGCAGCGGGGTTAAGTCCAGATCGTGCAGGCAATCTTCGGGGTAAATCTCCTCATCAAAGCTCTGGCTGCTACGTTGCCGTTCCAGTTCCATGACATGCAAGGGTGCAGCTTTGCGGTTGCTTGCGCCAATCCGCAGGTAAGTACCGTTTTCTTTGCCGTCTGATTTGAGGTAATACGGCAATAAGTTGCCACGGAAAATTTCAACGACCAGTAGGAGTTTGCCATCCACGTTGGCGGTGTAAATTTCTGGCAAGATCGGCGGGTAACAACGGTCAGTGATAATGGCGGTAATCTGATCCTGAAGGTTGAAAATGTGTTCTTCCGCAACGCCAACGATTTGCCGTTCGTCATCCACGCCGATCAACAATTTCCCCCCGCTGGTATTGGCAAACGCAATGGCAGTTTGGGCGATTTGCCCATGTCGGGGCAGTTGTTGCTTGAACTCCAGCGTTTTACTTTCACCGCGTTGTATTTGTTCCAGCAAGCTCATCATGGCAGTTTCACCTTCGCCAGATTTTCGGTGATGGCTTGGTTGAGGGCAGCTTCTTCTTGCAGTTGCGCGGTAAATTCGGCTTGCAGGGCGGCGAAGCGTTCGGCAAAGTCGAAGTCGTCTTCTTCCTCTGCCAACCCGACGTAACGCCCTGGTGTGAGGACATAATCCAGTTCCGCAACCCGTTCGATACTGGCGGAATGGCAAAAACCAAGAATATCCTTATAGTCACCATCGGGGTTGCGCCAATTGTGGTAGGTGTCGGCAATGCGCTGGATGTCGTCATCGGATAGTTCACGGGTGCGGCGGTTGATCAGATGCCCCATTTCCCGCGCATCAATAAACAGGATTTCCTTGCTGCGATCCCGATATTTGCCGTTATCCCGCTTGCGACGCATGAACCACAAAGCCGCCGGAATCTGGGTATTCAAAAACAGTTTGGCAGGCAGATTCACAATGCAATCAATCGCGTTGGCATCAGCAATCAGGCTTTTACGGATGTCACCCTCCCCCGAACTTTTCGAGGTGAGCGCACCTTTTGCTAAGACCACACCCGCTTGACCCGCAGGCGCAAGGTGAAAGAGGAAGTGCTGTAACCATGCAAAGTTCGCATTACCCACTGGCGGCGTACCATTCAGCCAACGCGCATCCGTGCGCAGCAGTTCACCGCTCCAGTCACTCACGTTGAATGGTGGATTGGCAATAATGAAATCGGCTTTGAGGTCTTTGTGGGCATCGTTGAGGAATGAACCTTCGTTATTCCACTTTACTTGTGAAGCATCAATCCCACGAATTGCCAGATTCATCTTGCACAATCGCCAAGTGGTCTGATTGCTTTCCTGACCGTAGATGGAAATGTCATCCACACGCCCCTGATGCTCTGCCACAAACTTTTCCGACTGCACAAACATACCGCCCGAACCACAACACGGGTCAAACACCCTGCCGTGATAAGGCTCAAGCATCGCAACCAGTAATTCCACCACACTGCGCGGCGTGTAGAATTGCCCACCTTTTTTGCCTTCTGCTAACGCAAATTCACCAAGGAAGTATTCAAACACATGCCCCAACACATCCGCGCTACGCGCTTTGGCACTGCCGAATGCAATATTGCCCACCAGATCAATCAAACCGCCCAAACTGGTCGGGTCAAGATTCTGCCGTGCAAATACCTTGGGCAATACGCCTTTTAAGGTAGGATTTTCGCGCTCAATAGCATCCATTGATTCATCAACGATTTTGCCAATGGTCGGCTGTTTAGCGTGGCTTTGCAGGAATGCCCAACGAGCAGAAGGCGGCACAAAGAAAACATTTTCCGCCGTGTATTCGTCTTTGTCTTCGGGGTCAGCACCTTCGTACTCACCTTCACCCACTTGCAGTTTGGCGTACATAGCCTCAAACGCATCGGAAATGTATTTCAAAAAAATCAGCCCAAGTACCACATGCTTGTATTCGGCGGCATCAATGTTTTTGCGTAGCTTATCGGCAGCTTTCCACAGTTGTTTTTCAAGTGATTCTTCTTTGATGATTTTGGCTGACTGCGCCATGAGCATTCCTTTTCTACGGGTTGAGTGCTTGGTTGCGCTTGCACAATGGTAACGAAGTGCTGCAAGTGCCTGTGAAAACGATTCGCCAAACCTGCCGAATGTATCACGCCCATACTTGGTGAAATTGATTGAAAATGGGGAAATTCCCTTTCATAAAATTACCGCGTGTTGGACTCCGAAAAAGAGAACTGCGCCCAAAACAAAAAAGGCTTGTAACAATTAAGCTACAAGCCTTTGAATTTGTTGGCTCCCCGAGACGGACTCGAACCGCCGACCCAGTGATTAACAGTCACTTGCTCTACCGACTGAGCTATCGGGGAACTCTTGAGGCGCGTATATTGCCTTATAGCCTCTGCATGGTCAAGTATTTTTTCAAACTTTTTGCGATTAATGCAAAACTTTTATTCTCACCCAATAACCAACATGATTTTTCACCTGAATATCAAGGATTTCCACACGTTGCTCTAAACGTAATTCCCCCATGCGCTGGCTAGTGACATTCGCCTCAGCGCGTAAATTAACGGGGTAAACCACGCTAAACTGCTCGCCTTTACTGGGTAGTTTATCCACTGCGAAGTCAAAAAATGCTCCCGACCACTGTTGACCATCAAAATCGCCCGCACGCGCCCACGCCTCCACTCCTACTGGCGCGGGTTTGGCAATATCCTGCGTCACTTCAAACTGGTAGGTTACGTCAGGTGTGCCACCCAATGCGGCCCAGAATCCATAAGCACGTCCTTTTTTCGCATTCACCAAAAATTCTTGCGAAGTTTTTGCATCCGTGGGCAACACAAATAGCGGTGATTCACTACCATCTTTACTAAAACGCACACTGGTTGCCGTCGCGGGAACAACAAACTTCGCTGCCAAGCTGGGCAACGGCAAAGTTTTTGCCTGAATAACGGCATTATCCGCGCCTAAAAATTCCGTCTGGAAGGTTTCCGTCGTATCGTGTGCAAACACCTCAATGCTGCGCTCAGGCATTGTCGTCTTAACGGTTGGCGTATTGTCGGCATAGGCATTGCTGAACAAGAAGGGTATAAAACTCTGCTGCCGCATGACAGGGGCTGCCATTGGCTGCACATCCGCAGCGGGGGTTGCATTGTTTTGCGTGGGTGCAGAAGCCACCACCATAATCAAAGCAGGTGCGCTAATACCCAAAAATAACGCCTTGCGGCTATCTTGTTCACGAAAGGCTGCCACGATAATGCCTCCTATGCACGCGACCAAAGCCACCCCAATCAGAAAAGTGGGGTAGATAATCGAATCTACCGCCGTATCGGGTGAGCTTTTCAATAATTCATGCGCTTTTTGCACAACGTTTGGCAGAATGCCACCGACTCCACCCCAGAAAATTGGTGCGTATTTCATGATTGCCCCTTTGCTAAAAACAGACTCCCGTTGTTTAAAGCATAGAGTATGCAAGGTTTTAACGCACCATCTGCATGGCTTCGCGCAGTAATGCCGCCCCTGCCCCCGCTTTATGCGCGTTCTCACTGATGTGTCGCCGCCAAGCTCGCGCCCCCGCCATACCTTGGAAAATCCCCAAGATATGACGACTCATGTGCCCCAACGGAACACCCGCTGCTAATTGCTGTTCAACATAGGGTAAAAACGCTTCAACGATAGCTTTTCGATCACTAACCGCGCTGGATGTTCCGTATAATTGCGCATCGACTTGCGCCAATAACCACGGATTATGATAAGCCTCACGCCCGACCATCACCCCATCAACGTGCTGCAAATGCTGCTGGCATTGTTCAATGGTGGTAATCCCGCCATTAATGAGGATTTCCAGTTGCGGAAATTCCTGTTTAATCTGGTAAACCAATTCGTAGCGTAATGGCGGAATCTCGCGGTTTTCCTTCGGGCTTAAACCTTTTAACCACGCCTTACGCGCATGAATAATGAAGGTGTTACAGCCCGCTTGCGCCACGGTGCTAATGAAGTGGTGCAATCCTGCGTAATCGTCTTGGTCGTCAATGCCAATGCGATTTTTCACCGTCACGGGAATGTTCACTGCCGCTTGCATTGCTGCCACACAATCGCCGATCAGTTGCGGTTCTGCCATTAAACACGCACCAAACGCGCCTTTTTGCACCCGTTCGCTGGGGCAACCGACGTTAATGTTCACCTCGTCGTAGCCGTAATCTTCTGCGATTCGCGCACAGGCGGCTAGTTCTTGTGGATCACTGCCACCTAGTTGTAATGCCACGGGATGTTCGGCTGGGCTAAAGTTTAAGTGCCGCGCCACATCACCATTTAATAATGCTCCCGTCGTGACCATTTCCGTGTATAAAATTGCGTTTTTGGTCAACAAACGGTGAAAATAACGGCAATATTGATCCGTCCAATCTAACATTGGGGCTACGGTAAATTTTCTGTTAAGCTGTTTCATATACCATTCATTGTTAAGAAATCATACGAACAAACGCGCACCACCTTAGCGCGTTATAAGAACACCGCTAACACTGCTTGACTGGGGATTTTCTCATGTTGGACATGATTCTGTACTTTTTAATGGGCTTAGCCATTGTTGGCATTCCTGCTTTTGTGTTTTATCGCATTGGTTTAGACATTGGGATTCACAAAGGCGTGCGCAAACAACTCGTCCGTGAACTCATGGCAAATGGTGTATTGGAAGAAGCCGATATGGTTATTCGTTCACCACGCCGTTACTGAGCCTAGTGCTGACACGAGGGGCAGAACCAAGTGGAACGCTGCCCTTGCGTGATGTGTTGCAACGGCGTTTGACACGTTACACACGCCTGACCGCTGCGCCCGTACACGCGCAATGCCAACTGGAAATAACCTGTTTCGCCATCTTCACGCACAAAATCGCGCAAGGTTGTACCACCGCGTTCCAGCGCATCGTTCAATACCTGCTGAATGCACGCCACCAAGGTGGTGTATTCGGCAAGCGTCAAACTGCCTGCACTACGACGCGGGTCAATGCCTGCCATGAATAAGGCTTCATTGGCATAAATATTACCGACCCCGACTACAACGTGTGCATCCATAATGAAAGCTTTAATCGCCAAACTGCGTCCGCGTGATTTGGCGAATAACGCATCGCCCGTAAACGCATCTTCCAACGGTTCGACACCGAGTTTACACAGCAATGGGTGTCGTGCAGGTTCGTCCGTTGTCCATAACAATGCCCCAAAACGGCGCGGATCGTGGTAACGCAACACTTTGCCATTATCCAGTTCCACGTCGAAATGGTCGTGCTTACGCAAGGCAGCGGTTTTATCCAAAATACGCACGCTACCTGACATGCCTAAATGCAACAATGCCACGCCCGCATCGGTGTGCAGCAGAATGTATTTCCCGCGACGCGTGAGCTGGCGAATCACTTGCCCCGCCAACGCTTGGATTTCCGGCGGAATTGCCCAACGTAACTGCGGCTGACGAACCACTACCCGTTCCACCGTGCGCCCTTGCAACCACGGCTCAATGCCGCGACGGGTGGTTTCGACTTCGGGTAATTCTGGCATAAGCTTTCCTTTTTTTCTTGGTGGCATCCCTAAAGCGGGTATGTTATACCTTCCTGTCCATTGGAGGAGAATAATCACATGCAAAAAGATACCATTGCCATTCATGGCGGCTACGTTACTGACCCGACCACCAAATCCGTCGCCGTACCGATTTACCAAACCGTTTCCTACGAATTTGATGATGCGCAACACGGCGCGGATTTGTTTAATCTGGCGGTAGCGGGTAATATCTACACACGCCTCATGAACCCCACCAATGATGTATTAGAAAAACGGGTGGCGGAATTAGAAGGCGGTTTAGCCGCGCTTGTCACCAGTTCTGGCATGGCAGCGATTACCTACGCTATTCAAAATATTGCTGAACTCGGCGACAACATTGTCACCACCCCGCAATTGTACGGCGGTACTTACACGCTGTTCACACACATGCTACCCAAACAAGGTATTGAAGTACGCTTTGCAGAAAACGACAGCCCCGAAGCGATTGAAAAGCTGATCGACGCGAAAACCAAGGCGGTTTACTGCGAAACCATTGGCAATCCCGCTGGCAATATCGTCGACATTGCAGCGATTGCGGCGGTAGCGCGTAAACACGGCGTTGTTACCATTGTCGATAACACCGTTGCCACGCCGATTTTGTGTAACCCGATTCAATACGGCGCGGATATTGTGGTACACGCCTTAACCAAATACATTGCCGGACACGGTAATTCCTTGGGTGGGATTATTGTCGATTCGGGTCAATTCCCGTGGACAGAACACAAAGACCGTTACCCGATGTTAAACACGCCTGAAGCCGCCTATCACGGCGTGGTGTACACCGAAGCATTTGGAGCAGCCGCCTACATTGGACGCGCCCGCACGGTTGCCATGCGTAACACTGGCTCGACCTTATCGCCATTCAATGCGTTTTTGATTCTGCAAGGCGTGGAAACCTTAGCCTTACGCATGGAACGCCACTGCGATAACGCACTGGCAGTCGCCCAATACTTGCAAAGCCACCCCAAAGTGGAATGGGTCAATTTTGCAGGTTTGGCAGGCGACCAATACCACGCGCTGGCGAAGAAATATTTCAATGGTAAACCCGCATCCTTAATGACATTTGGTATTAAAGGCGGCTTTGACGCAGGCGTGAAGTTCTACGATCAACTGCAAATGATCAAACGTTTGGTGAATATCGGCGATGCCAAATCCTTAGCGTGTCATCCGGCTTCCACCACGCACCGCCAATTAACCGATGAAGAATTGGTGAAAGCGGGCGTGCGTCCTGAAACCATCCGTATTAGCGTTGGTATCGAACACATTAACGACATTATCGCCGACCTCGAACAAGCCTTCGCCGTGGTTTAATGCGAGGTAATCAACGGTAAAGCAATGGCAGCGGTTGCGGATCGACGGGCTGCTGCCACAGCCGCACAATGCCCTGATAATGTTGCGGCTCTTGTTTACTGGAATAAAACTGCACCCAACCACGTTCTGCTCCATCACGGCGCAAGGTGTGCTGATCCAAAATCCGCATGAGCTGGTGTGTGACGGGCGTACTGGTTTCCAATACCATCATCGTGCCGTGGGTCACGTCGTGAATCGCCTCCGACAGAAACGGGTAATGCGTACACCCCAACACCAGTGTATCCGCCCCCGCATTCAACAACGGCAAAGTATACAACTTCAACAAATGGCGTAAGTCTTCGCTGTCAAAATCCCCTGCTTCGACATGCTCCACCAAACCGGGGCAAGCTTGCGCAATCACTTGCACGCCTTGTGCGTGTTCGTGAATCAAACGCTGTAAACGCAAGCTTTTAACCGTTTGTTGCGTGGCTAACACCCCAATCACGCCCGTTCGCGTCAAGCGGGCGGCGGGTTTCACAGCGGGTTCAACACCAATCACCGGAATGGGTAGTACGGAACGCAAATGCTCCACCGCGTGAACCGTCGCGGTATTGCACGCCACTACTAAGGCTTTGGCATTCTGTTCCAGCAGGAAATCCGCCACCCGCCGACTACGCTGACAAATGTACTCCGGCGACTTCGCCCCATACGGCGCGTGGGCAGAATCAGCAACGTAAATCAAATCTTCGGCAGGCAAGAGGCGATGAATTTCCCGCAACACGGAAATGCCCCCTAAACCGGAATCAAACACGCCAATCGGCTGATGCAATGTTGTCATGCGCGATACAAATGCTGTTGAATGTAATCAAACCACTCATGGAATAACGCTTCATCCGGCGAAGCCACCGCCGAGCGCATGTTCAAATCGGCATGGAATACGCCACTACCATCCAATGCACACGCAAAGCCGCCCGCTTCGCGCAGTAATAAACTGCCAGCAGCCATGTCCCACAGCTTCATACCGACATGCAAATACAATTGCCCGCGACTCGCTGCCATCCACACCCATTCCAACACGCATGAACCGAGATTGCGCTGTGAAGCGTAAGGTTTTTGCTGGGTTAATGCCGCCACTAAACTCATGGGTAAGCGTTTAAAATCCACCAGCGCAATCGAACGCGCCAAACTGAAATCTTTACCACTACACTGCAATCGCTGCCCATTCAACCACGCACCTTTGCCTTTTTCGGCAGCGAACATTTCATCCCGTGTGGGGTCGTAAGACAAGGACAACACCACTTCACCGTCTTTGAATAATGCCAACCCTGTGGCAAATAACGGCACACCAGCGGCAAAGTTACTCGTGCCATCCAACGGGTCCAAACACCACAAATAACCACCTTTAGCGAGTAATGCTTGTTGTTCCGCACTGGTCATTTCTTCACTGAGAAGGGGAATGTCCGACCATTGCTGACTCAAAAATTGGCGAATGCGTTGATCCGTTGCCAAATCCGCTTCCGTCAACAAACTGCCATCTTGTTTCACGCTAAAGCTAACACGGTTAAAGCGCGGCAGAATTTCCTCACGAACAATGGCGCGAATCATCGGAATTAAGGTGGGCAAATCAGGCAACATGCGTTTTCCTTGTAGGTGAACCGCCGCCATTCTAGCGGAGTCTGGGAAACAGCGCACGAACCGCCTAGCGTATCATGGCGTTAGGTGTAGTTTAACGGGTTTATTTTGTGGATTCTTCCGTTTATGCTTTGAGCAAATCAATAATTGAGTACGCACCACATGACTAAAACCACCTTACTTGCCAGCCTTAAAGTGCTGGAACGGATAGAGTACGTCGTTTTACTGGTAATCACCTGCGCTACGGTTATCGCCGTGGGGAAAGAGTTGTTTATCATGCTACGGCAAATGGATGTCACCATCTCTGACTTGCTATTGCTGTTTATTTACCTCGAAGTGATTAGCATGGTGACAGTCTACCTCAGTTCTGGTCAAGTTCCGGTACGGATGCCACTTTACATTGCAATGGTTGCCCTCGCCCGTTATCTGATTTTGGACATGAAGAACATGGACACTTGGACAATGGTCGCGATTTCGGGCGCGATTTTATTGATCGCACTGGCAGTATTGGTCGTTCGTTTCGGTCATGTGAAATACCCATACGATTCACCGAAAAAGATTATTACTGAACGCTAAAGGATTCGCGACTCATGAGCCGTTTTGTGAATGAAACCGATTATTTCCATGGTAAAGCCGAATGCACAGGCATTTTGCTGGTGAATTTAGGCACGCCGGATGCACCAACTGCTTCTGCTTTGCGGCGTTACCTCAAGGAATTTTTATCCGACCCGCGTGTGGTAGAAATCCCGCGACTGGTTTGGTATCCGATTCTACACGGCATCATTCTCAATACCCGCCCGCGCAAAAGTGCCGCCAAATACAAAGCCGTGTGGACGGAACACGGCTCACCGCTCATGCACATTTCCCTGCAACAGCAGCACGCCTTGCAGCACGAAATGGGCGTGCGTTTTAAAGGCACGGTAAAAATCGAACTCGCCATGCGTTACGGCAACCCATCGATTGCCGATGGTTTACGCAAACTCAAAGCAGCAGGTGCGCGGCGGTTATTAATACTGCCGCTGTACCCGCAATATTGCGCGGCGACCAATGCCACCACGTTTGATAAAGTGTTCGACGAACTCAAACGCTGGCGATGGATGCCGGAATTGCGCTTGGTGAATCATTACCACGATCATCCATCCTACATCAGCGCGTTAGCCGACAGTGTGCGCGAACACTGGAAAACCCAGCCACGCGGACAACTGCTAATCATGTCATTCCACGGCATTCCCAAACGCAACCTCACGCTGGGCGACCCGTATTTCTGCGAATGCCACAAAACCGCCCGTCTACTCGCGGAAAGCTTGGGTTTAAAAGACGGCGAATGGCGCGTGACGTTCCAATCGCGCTTTGGCAAAGCCGAATGGTTACAGCCCTACACCGACAAAACTTTACAAGCCTTACCAAACGACGGTATTAAAGCGGTGGACATTATCTGCCCCGGTTTTGCGGCGGATTGTTTGGAAACCTTGGAAGAGATTCAGGAAGAAAACCGCGACTACTTCCTACACGCTGGCGGCGAAACGTATCATTACATCCCCGCTTTGAATGCAACCCCTAAACACATACGCGCTTTGGCTGATATTATCCAACAGCACACGCAAGGCTGGGTGGAAACTGCACCCGAGTGGGATTTGCACACGCAGCAACAACAAGCCAGCCAAACCTTACAACGGGCGCAACAGCAAGGAGCAACCTCGTGAGTGGGAATAAAAAAGTCGGATTAGTGTTAATCGGTGACGAAATTCTCAGCGGTCTACGCCAAGACAAGCATTTACCACAAGTCCTGCAATTTTTAAAACAGCGCGGCTTAGCCTTAGCATGGGTACGCATGGTTGGCGATGATTGGGATTTACTCACTCAAACCCTACGCGAAACCTTTGCCACCCCTGAAATCGTGTTCAGTTTTGGCGGCATTGGCGCAACGCCCGATGATTTAACCCGCCAAGCGGCGGCGGAAGTAGCAGGTGTAGCCTTAACACGCCACCCCGAAGCCGTGGCATTGATCGAAGGGCGGTTTGGTGCAGAAGCTTACCCCAACCGCATTCGCATGGGCGAATTGCCGGAAGGTTGCAGCCTGATTCCCAACCCGATTAACCAAATGCCAGGTTTTAAAGTTACGGATCATCACTTCGTACCTGGTTTCCCCAACATGGCGTGGCCGATGGTGGAATGGGTATTGGATACGCATTACGCGGCACATTTCGACCTAACCCCACCTGTGGAACACCGCTGGTTATTGCGCGAAGTGCTAGAAAGCGAACTGATTCCGATGATGGAAACTTTGCTAAAAACCTTCCCTGACGTGCGTCTATCCAGCTTGCCCAGTACCGTGGAACGGCGTGTGATTGATTTTGGCTTGAAAGGCAAACTCGCACCCGTGCAGGCGGCTGGCGCGTGGTTTGAAGCGCAAATGCAGGTGGAAAACATTCCCTGCGAACGCATTTCCTAATACGGCGATGGAACAATTCCCTTTTCGTGCGACATTATTGCACCCGTGTCACTGGTTGACATGGCTTGGCGTGGTTGTATTAGCCATCATTGCGTATTTGCCGTGGCAATGGCGTGATTGGATTGGGCAGCGGTTGGGTGATGTTTTATACCATTACCACCCCAAACGTCGCCAAGTGGTGAACACTAATTTACGCTTGTGCTTCCCCGCTTTAAGTGACCACGAACGCGATACTCTAACGCAAGCCAACCTGCGCGAATACGCCAGCGCGTTATTGGATTATGGCGTGTTATTTTTCCGCCGTCGGACGTACTTGTATCAGCGGAGTATAATTCACGGACGCGAACACTTGGATGCGGCTATCCAAGCTGGACACAATGTCATGTTGCTCCTCGGTCATTCAGTGTGGCTGGAATTTGCCCCCGTCGCCATTGGGCAACATTACCGTGCTTACGGCTCTTACAAACCCTTTAAAAATGCCGTGATTGATTGGTTGATTGCTCGCAGCCGTTTGACCGATGTGGAATTTGTCGTCGCGCGGGAAGCTGGCATGATGAAATTGGTACGCGCTTTAGAACCAGGACGGGTGATGTTTTTTCTACCTGATGAAGATCATGGCTTGAAAGCCTCAGTTTTCGCGCCATTTTTTGGCATTCCCAAAGCCACGCTCACCACCCCCGCACGCTTAGCCAAACTCGGCAAAGCCGTTGCCTTACCGATCATGGCGTTTCGTCACCACGCCACAGGACAGTATGAAATCTGTATTGGGGAGGCGTTACACGATTACCCCAGCAAAGACGAAGTGCAAGACGCAACGCGCCTGAATCAAGCACTTATGCAGCTCATCCAACACGCCCCCAGCCAGTACATGTGGGTATTGAAAGTGTTTCGCACTTACCCCACTACCGAAACCAAACGTTATTAGTGGTTGGTTTCGTCCCGATGCAGTAGCTTTGCATTTTGATCGCTTAAATGACGCACCAGCGCATCGAGACTGCGGATCACAAACTCCAACAAGTTAGTGGCGATGTACGGCTCTTCAATGCGAATGCGGTTGTACATTTGGCGGTTGATTTCCAGCAGTGTCGCCCCTTGTTCGGCTGCCGTTAAACGCACAGTGCGTGGACGACGATCAAAGAAAGACATTTCACCGACCAAACTATCCATACCCAACCTACCCGTTTCGATCAGCCCACCAACGGTTTGCAGCTCGTTGGCGGTCACTTGTAACAAGCGCACAGCCCCACCAATAACAAGATAAAAACGCTCGCCGATTTCGCCGATGTCTGCGAGTAACGCATCACCCGCTAACTCCCGCACCCGCGTATAGCGCACAAAACGTACCACTTCATCATCCGTGAGCGCGGCACAAAACTCAGGGCAAGTCGCTTTGACGGTTTCCACTAAGGCATCATTGTGTTTAGTCATGGCTGCCATTCCTTATGACGATTTTCTGTTTCCGAATAGCCGTCATTATAAGCACAGAAATAGGTTTTGTGGCTGTGACCTATAGTACAATCGGGCACTTTCCCATTCTAACTGGAGTGTAAGGCATGAGCATTAGTAACGAAGCGGTTAAAGCCTTGATTGAGGCGGCGATTCCCGACGCACAAGTCACCGTCAGCGGTGATGGTTACAAATACGAAACCGATGTGATTAGTAGCGCGTTTGAAGGTTTGCGTACTGTCAAACGCCAACAAATGGTTTATGCTGCGGTTAATGCGGCGATTACGTCGGGTCAATTACACGCCCTAACCATTCGCGCTTTCACACCAGCCGAACATCACGGCTGATTAGTCAATCGCTGTTTGAAATAACACTATAAATATTACAATGGACGCAAAAACCCGCTCGCATCATCCCGTTTTACTACCGATTGATGACAAAGAACTCGCGCGCGAAAGCTGGAAAATCTTCCAAATCATGGGCGAATTTGTCGATGGTTTTGAACGTTTAGCGCACTTACGCCCATCGGTCAGTATCTTTGGTTCAGCTCGCACGCCGTCAACTGACCCGCTATACCAACTCACCGAAGACATTGCGTTGAAACTATCGAATGCAGGCTTTGCGGTGGTCAGCGGTGGTGGCCCTGGCTTGATGGAAGCCGCCAACAAAGGCGCGTTTGCGGGTAAATCGCCGAGCGTGGGGCTGAATATTCAGCTTCCCCACGAACAACATTCCAACCAATACCAAGACATTTCGCTGTATTTCCGGCATTTCTTTTCGCGCAAAGTTATGTTCGTGAAACACGCTTCTGCCTACGTCGTCATGCCAGGTGGATTCGGCACACTGGATGAATTGGCAGAAATTTTAACACTGGTACAAACTGAAAAAACCCGCCGGATTCCGATCATTTTAGTGCACAGTCCATTCTGGAGCGGTTTGGTCGAATGGTTCAGACACACGTTGGTGAAACAAGGTACAATCGCCGAGGAAGACTTGGATTTGTTTGTCATTTTGGATGAAGCAGATGCCATTGTCCGACACATTTTTGAGTATTATGAACGTGCTATTTCTGGACCTTCGCCAGAAGAACGCGCCAAATTTATGGAGCTATAAATAATGAAAATGACCATACTGGCGGCTATTGTTATAGGGCTATGCAACTGCGCTGCGTGGGCAGACGAGTCAACGAATCCCCCTGTCGAAACCGCAACACCTGTCGAAAACAACACCACACCCGTCGCTGAAGCCACGGACAATGCACCAAACAATGGCAGCACCGACAGCGAACAAGTCGGCCGCGTCAAAGTACAAACCATTCGCGTGGAAGACCGTTACGGTACGATTGAAGAAGAGCGTGTACCCGCAATGCGCAGTGCGGTGCGCTATGTACCTGCGGGCAGCGAAGAAGGTTATAACCTTGTTACGTCCGAAAACTCGCAAGGTAAAAACCAAAATGCTCACAGCAAAGACGAATCCTTAATGATTCCAAGCTGGAAAATGTTTTCGTGGTAAAGTAGTCAACCACGCTTGATCCTTTGTTTTTAAAGTTTAGTAGTTGTTGTTATGTCCGTTTATACACCTGTTAGCCCTGCCGAATTAACCACCTTTTTACAATCCTATCCGGCAGGCGAACTGCTCGATTACAGCGGAATTTCAGCGGGGATCGAAAACACCAACTACTTTGTCACGACCACGGGTGGGAAATTTGTTCTCACCCTGTTTGAACACCACACCCCGCAAGAACTTCCCTATTTCTTGGATTTAATGGCGCATTGGGCACAAGCTGGAATCCCCAGTGCCGCACCGCTTGCCACTCATCAAGGTGAATTACTCAGCACACTCAATGGCAAACCAGCCGCCTTAGTACAACGTTTAGCCGGAAGCCATGCCGAAATCCCCAACGCAGCACAATGCGCGGAAGTTGGCGCGACATTGGCACAAATGCACAATAGCAGCGACGCTTTCCCACATTATCGCGCCTCGGATCGTGGGCACGACTGGCGAATGCAAACCGCACAACAGGTCATGCCGCACTTAAACCCAGACGATGCCGCTTTACTGCAAGCCGAATGCTCTTATCAACAAAGCATTCCGTTTCACGAACTCCCCTGCGGCACGATTCACGCCGATTTATTCCGCGATAATGCCCTGTTTGCGGATGGCAAACTCAGCGGCGTATTAGATGTGTACTTCGCCTGCACCGACACGCTGCTTTATGACCTCGCGGTGGTGGTGAACGACTGGTGTTGCCACGTCGATGGTCGTTTGGATGACGCACGTTACCAAGCCTGCATTACTGCTTATCAGCAAGTGCGCCCGTGGAATGCTGCTGAACAAACCCACTGGCACGCACTATTACGCGCCGCTGCCTTGCGCTTTTGGCTATCGCGCTGGGTCGCCAAACTCAACCCGCGTGACGGCGCATTAACCCAACAAAAAGACCCAACAGAATTTCGTGACAAACTGCGCCAGCGCATCGCACTCGCTACTTCGCCACAAACCGCGACCGTCGATGCGCGTCGTTTGCTCTGCCCCATGCCCGTGATTCGCGTGCAACAAGCCGTTGCCAAACTCGACGCGGGGATTCACGTCACCGCTATTTGCACCGACCCCGGCGCATTACACGACATTCCCGCATGGGCGCGGATTCACGGGCATAGCGTGGTTGCCACCCACAGCGAAGGGCGCGAACACATCATTACCATCCAAATCGGCAAGCGTGTGTAACGCAACAATCACCACCGCACATCCTCGTAAAACATTGCCAGCGATAAAGTCACATCCAACGCTGGCAAATACAGCGTATCCGCTAAACTGCGGTATTCGTGCAATAACCACTCATCACGGCGTTGGCGGTGATGATGCTCGACATAAATCGACTCCGAATCAATTAACACATAATCCTGCAAACCCGCAATCGAACGGTAATGCCAAAACTTATCACCACGATCATAACTACGGGTTGACGGTGACAACACCTCAATAATCACCGCCGGATTCAACAAAGTGCGATCATTATCAGTCAATTCAGCCTGTTGGCAGAACACCGACACATCAGGGTAAGTATCCAACCCCGACGGCGTATGAATCCGCATATCGCTATTCATCGGCTGGCACGGCTTGCCGCGCAACAACTGACGCAAAGTCGTCGCCGCATTCAAACCAATCAACGAATGCCGAAACGAACCGCCCGCCATTGCAAACACCTGACCATCCAAAAACTCATGCTTGTCAGGCGAAGCCGCATCCAACGCCACATACTCAGCGCGGGACAAAGTAGAAGGTAAAACTTGTGCCATCAGACAATCTCACAAAACAACGTGCCACAACCCATTCAAACACAACGCCGCTGAAACAACAAACCCGTCAAAGAAATTATCGAAGCCATAAATATATCTTTTTAACTGAGTAATATGCTAATGTTTCGATCAACTCGTCAAATTCTGACAACACCCCAAAAGCAACACAATCATAACAACACGCACCCCAAACCCATGCTGGTTCGCGTGACACGGCAGGGCGGTAGCGTACTTGGTGAAGTGTAAGCAAAACGGGGGGTAGAAATGACGAAAAAACCCAGACTAGGCAGAATGCTGGACGAACAGAACTATACGGAAGGCTTGGCGAACGGTGCTATACAGCCATCGCGCAAAAACTAAACACACAGGCTGCATATCCCCATATTCCAGCGTTCCACCTAATACACTGTTATATTCTTAAAAATAGGATCATTCAATGACAAACGCAATTATTGTCAATTCAAAGAATGAAGTTAGTTCTGGTGTTGATAGCTTTACAACAGCTTTAACGAATTATCTAACTGAACTAGGACTTCCAACTGATAAAGTTTTAGTTGCAGTTCCAGAACGTCAGCGTGTTATTAACAACTTACCTGATGTCATTTCTACCATTGATAAAAGTCGACTCAGCAATTCTTTATATCTATCAAAGTTTATTGCCGCATGTGGTGCTGGATTATTCGATGCCGCATTAAATTTTATTTGGGATGAGACAGTTCTAAACTTACGAACAAAAGTGATAAGATTTGATCTCGAATATTTCTATGATAGTGTTGTAACAGATCCAACACGACGCTCTAAACTAAGAGATGAGTCTGATCTTTCAAAAATAGAAGAATGGGAACTTGTCAGAGGTTGTCATTTAACAGGAATTCTATCCGACATAGGATACAAACACCTTGATTATATTAGAGATATGCGAAACTGGGCAAGTGCAGCTCATCCAAATCAAAATGAATTAACAGG
>CAZTUZ010000022.1:0-22703 GCA_964617055.1 uncultured Thiothrix sp. | reverse complement strand
ATTATCACTGGGCGACAATCCGAGTTGGTTTTGCATCGTGCGGATAATCTTAAAATTCCGCGCTCGCATATCTGGCAAGGGTTTAGGGATAAACGCCCTGCTTTTCAAGCATTACTCGCACAAACGCAACTCCAACCACAACAAATTGCGTATATTGGTGATGATGTTATTGATCTCCCAGTGATGACCCAAGTGGGGTTGGCGATTGCGGTGGCAGATGCTCATCCATTCGTGCGACAACATGCCCATTGGATAACGCAACACCAAGGTGGGCGTGGTGCAGCACGCGAAGCTTGTGAACTCCTGCTTCATGCGCAAGGCTTGTTGGCAGAAAAGCTCGCGAGCTATCTGGTATGAAAACTGTTATTACCTTGGTCATAGCGGTACTGTTCATTATCGCTATTACCCAGATTGAAAATTACTTAGGCCACAGCACTCTCAGCCCAACCCTAAGTACTGACCGTGATAAAGTTGACTATTATCTGACCGACTTTTCACTCATGGCTGTCTCACAAACAGGGGACGTGAGTTATCAGGTAAAGGGGCGACACCTTGCCCATTGGCAAACTCGCAAACAAAGTTTAATCACGCAACCGACGTTAGAAACAGCAGATGGGTTCAAGCTACAGACAGCCCAACTCGCTTATGATCAAGAAAAGGGTGAAATTTCCACAGATGCGGAAGTTTTTATCACTCACGCATCCGGCACTATGCAGTCTGCCGGACTAACCGCTAAACTCGGCGAAGGTATTCTGAGACTTAATTCTGATGTGCGTGCAACCTACAAAACCCATTAAATGGCTACTTTACTTGCTGCTAACCAGTTTTAGTGCTGGTGCGCACGCACTAACCACAGACGTGGAAAAACCCGTACAAATCGAAGCGGATCAAGCCGTTTTCGATAAAAGCGCGGGCACAGCAACCTACACGGGTAATGTGGTGATTCGTCAAGGCACTCTGGAAATATTAGCCACCAATATTCAGATCAATGCGCCCGACAATGAAATTCAAAACATTGTTGCGACAGGCAAACCCGTTAGCCTCAAGCAGAAGATGGACAATGGCAAGCTCGCCACTGGACAAGCAAACGAAATGCAGTACTTCGTCAAGGACAAACGTTTGATCCTTAATGGAAATGCTCAATTAACGCAGGATAAAGACACGTTTGCCAGCAATCATATCGAATATTTACCTGACAGCGGGCAACTGATCGCGGGTACAAAAGGTAAAGCCGGACGTGTTTCCGCCACTTTCTACCCAACCAACAAAGCTGCTGAATGAATACTCTAGCTGCACACAACTTACAAAAGCGTTATAAGAAACGTCAAATTCTTAAAGGCGTTGATTTGTATGTGAATAACGCGGAGGTGGTTGGTTTATTAGGGCCAAATGGTGCTGGTAAAACCACCTGCTTTTACATGATTGTTGGTCTTGTCGGTGCAGATGCTGGCAAAGTCACACTCAATGACAAAGATATTACGGCACAAGCTATGCACGAACGTGCCCGCGAAGGTATTGGCTATCTCGCACAGGAAGCTAGTATTTTCCGCACCTTAACCGTGACGCAAAACATCATGGCAGTGCTAGAAATGCGTAAAGACCTCAATAAATCACAACGCCAAGACAAACTTGACAGTTTATTAGAAGAATTTCAAATCACACACATTCGTGATAGCCAAGGCATTAGTCTATCAGGAGGAGAACGGCGGCGGGTAGAAATTGCACGCGCCTTGGCCACTGAACCAAGCTTTATTTTACTGGATGAACCGTTCGCAGGCGTTGACCCTATTTCTGTATTAGAAATCCAAAAAATCATCCGTCATTTGGTAGCTCGCAATATTGGTGTATTGATTACCGACCATAATGTGCGTGAAACCTTGGGAATTTGTCATCGTGCGTACATCCTCAGTGAAGGTAAAATCCTGATCTCCGGTGCACCCGAAACCATTCTCAATGACGAGCAAGCACGCCGAGTTTATTTGGGTGAAAACTTTAAGCTATAAATTTTCCAATACCCCAAAACTAAACTTATTAAAAAATAATGCTTACGCAGCACCCTTAGTACTTTCCGTGACTACTAAACGGGCAACTTCCTGCCTGACGGTATTACTTTGGAAATCATGCATCTTTGCAGTGCAAGCCGATTAGAGTAGTATGAAGCCATGAAACATTGGCGTTATCTACGGGAAAGAGGACACAAGAAGAATAATGCTTAGACAAGGATTCGACCTTCGGCTTGGGCAAACACTGTCCATGACACCGCAATTGCAGCAGGCGATTCGTTTACTGCAATTGTCATCGCTTGAGCTTCAGGAGGAGATACAACAGGCATTAGAAGAAAATCCCCTGCTACAGCTTGTCGACGACAACAGCGGGGAATCAGGCGCGTTGAATGATTCTCAACCAGATAGTGCCCCCGACAATACCCTAGAAACGTTTGAGTCTACTCCCGATACCACGGGTATGGATCAACAGGATATTCCCGACGAACTCAATATTGATGCCAATTGGGATGACATTTACGACACCCGCACAGGCAGCAACAGTGATAATAACGGCGATAACGCTGGCTTTTTAGAAAACCAAGAAAGTGCTAGTGACGGCTTGCAAGAACACTTACTGTGGCAAATTCGTCTGAGCAATCTGTCTGTTATTGATAAGCAAATCGCTGAAGCACTCATCGGCTCGCTGGATGAAGCGGGTTATTTGTGCGATTCGCTGGAAGAGGTCTTTGCTGTTTTAAGCCACGATTTGCCGATTGAATTAGAAGATATCGAAATCGTTCTGAAGTTTATTCAACAACTTGACCCGATTGGCGTTGGCTCACGCGACCTACGCGAGTGCATGTTGGTGCAATTGGCTCGCCTGCCAGAATCCAGACTTTTATTAAAAACCCGTCAACTGGTCGAAAAAAATCTGGACTTGCTCGAACGACGCGATTATAAAGAAATACAGAGAAGGTTAAAAATAGAACAGAGTGAGCTAGAAGAGATTCTACTCGTGCTGCGAGGCCTACAGCCCAGACCAGGTAGCGCGTATTCTTCTGCTTCCCCTGACTATATCGTACCTGACGTATTTGTTCGCAAAATACGAGGAGAATGGGTGGTTTCACTGAACGCACAAGTCACGCCGAGTCTGCAAGTGAATCAATTCTATGCAGAAATGGCAGGACAAATTAAAAACGAGCAAGATGTCAATTACTTCAAAAGTCATTTGCAACAGGCGCGTTGGTTGATTCGTAGTGTGGAAAGTCGGAACACCACCTTGCTCGGTGTTGCAAAGGCAATAGTTGAACGTCAGAGTGCTTTCATGCAATATGGAGAACAGGCGATGAAGCCGCTTGTACTTCGCGACATTGCAGAAGAGTTAGAAATGCACGAATCTACTATCTCTCGCGTTACCACGAACAAATACATGCATACCCCACGCGGTGTCTTTGAGTTTAAGTATTTCTTTTCTAGCCAAGTTGACACCGATACTGGTTCTAGCTGTTCTTCAACAGCGATTCGCGCCATGATCAAGAAATTGATTGCGGAGGAAAATTCCAGTTCCCCACTGAGTGATAATCAATTAACTAACTTGTTGAATCAGCAAGGTATTAATGTGGCACGACGTACCGTTGCCAAATACCGTGAAGCAATGTCTATCCCGCCCTCACATGAGCGTAAAACATTGATTCCAATCTGAACTATACTCTGAAGGTATGCCTTTAATGACATACCTGACGGGTGTGGTGTCTCTCATGACCTGTAAAAAAGGAGCTGCATATGCAATTAGAAATCACTGGTCATCATCTCGAGGTGACAGATTCATTGAACAACTACATCCGCGAAAAAGCTGATCGTTTGATGCGTCACTTCGACCAAGTTATTAATATTCACTTCATTTTAGAAGTTCAAAAACAACAGCATAAAGCTGAAGCTTCCCTGCGTGTCAGCGGCAACCAAATCTTTGCGGATGCAACTTCCGATACCATGTATGCGGCGATTGATGCTCTGATGGATAAACTCGACCGTCAAATCGTGAAACATAAAGAAAAGTTGAAAAATCACCATCGTCAAGAAACAGCCCAATTGGTAGAAGCAGCCTCTGCGGAATAATGACTGATGAACATGCTAACCCTTCTTCTCGCCGATCGCATTGCTTGTGAAACGGAAGTTTCCAGCAAGAAGCGGGCTTTTGAACGCCTTTCGGCCATGTTAGCCACAGCCCAACCTTCGTTGGATGCGACTAATATCTTCAATGCCTTAACTAGTCGAGAAAAGTTGGGTTGCACAGCACTGGGGAATGGCGTTGCTATTCCCCATGCCTGTATCACGATTAATGAGCCTTGCG
Organism: uncultured Thiothrix sp.; assembly: GCA_964617055.1. Lineage (GTDB taxonomy): Bacteria > Pseudomonadota > Gammaproteobacteria > Thiotrichales > Thiotrichaceae > Thiothrix. The sequence continues at coordinate 18,368 of CAZTUZ010000022.1, read as the reverse complement.
GTGCGTTGCTGGTACTGGAAGATGGCATTAAGATGGATGCGCCTGATCGTAAACCAGTGCGTATTTTATTAGCGTTGCTTGTTCCTGCTGGTAAATCCGACACTTATGCCCCAATCATGCAGGAGCTAACACAGGTTCTTGCACAAAAAAACCTTATTGATACCTTTTGTAACTGCCAAAGTAGCCAACATCTGTTAAATTGTCTGCATGATGCCCTCATGCCTGAAATGATGGCGGAAAACCATTATTCTCAACAACCTTTGGCAGCTTAGATTCTATGCATGTTGTTATCGTCAGTGGAATGTCTGGTGCAGGCAAGAGTTTCGCGCTACATACGCTTGAAGATAACGGCTATTACTGTATTGACAACCTACCATCTCAGTTGCTGGAAGCTTTGTTAGGCACGCCACAAATCGCGCGGCAAACACACCTCGCTATCGGGATTGATATTCGTGGCGGGCGAGATAGCATCCAAGACATTCCCACCATTGTCGGGCGCATTCGCCAGCGTTTGCCCAAGACGGAATTAGTCTATCTATACGCCGAACAAGAGGTTTTGCGCAAACGTTTCAATGAGACACGTCGCCGCCACCCATTGGCGAACGAAGCGCAGGAACTAGACAAAGCCATTGCACTTGAAGCTAGTCTCTTAGATCCTCTTGCTTCTGAAGCAGACCTGCGTATCGATACCTCCACAACCAGCATTTATGAATTAGCGCGAATTTTGCGTGCGCGGATTTGTCAGACACAACCGCACAGTTTATCGCTGATGATTCAGTCATTCGGTTTTAAACATGAAGCCCCTTCGGATTCGGATTTTCTATTCGATGTGCGTTGTTTGCCCAACCCCTATTGGGTTCCTGATTTACGCACGTTGACTGGACGCGATGCAGGCATTATCGAATGGTTAGAACAACACGATAGCGTGCAGCAAATGTACTCGGACATTCGCAACTTTTTGGATCGCTGGCTGCCCAATAAGGATAGCGATTGTCAGCGGGCTTACCTCACGGTGTCGATTGGTTGTACAGGCGGGCGGCATCGCTCCGTTTACATTACCGAACGCTTATACCAGCACTTTCGCGAAAAGCTCGGACAACATGTGATTGTGCGCCACCGTGAATTGGGTTATGTCCGTTAAACAGAACGCGTAGCCATGCAAAACGTTACCGTCTGATGTTTTCCTAACCTTTCTGTTAGCGTCATCTGCTTGTGCTGTTACAATAGCCAGGTTTCTAGTGGGCTGACCTAGAATCACTCGCTATCGCTTCATAGCTGTTCAATTCTGACGGAGCTTCTAATGCTGAGACTCTTTGACTTTGCCAATGGCAAGTTGGTGGAACACAAATTCGACCGTCCCATGCTGGATCAAGTCATCTCGCACATGGGATGGGTAGATGCGCAGGATACTTCTGACGATGAGCGGGATCGTTTGGAAATCCTGCTACACACAGAACTTCCAGAAAGTGATGATGTTGAAGAGATCGAATCTTCCGCCCGTTACTTCACCGATAGTAGCGGTATTCACGTCCACTCACTGTTCTTAAGCCAAAGCGAAGGGCGTTTAATCCACAATACCGTGGCATTTATCTTACAACCAGAGCGTTTAATCACAGTGCGTGAAGCAGAATTGGCAGATTTTCGCTTGTTGCGAATGCGGGCATTGCGCGGGCAAATCGAGGTTCGCACACCGAAAGATTTGCTGATCACGATGTTTGAACAAAAGGTGGAAAACTTAGCGGATACCATCGAGGATATTTACCTTGAACTGGAAAAAGCCAGTCACATGGTATTGGAAGATCAAAACACCAAGCTCGAAGAAGCGATTGAAAACCTTGCACAATTAGAAGATAGCAATGGCAAAATTCGCATGTGTTTGATGGATACACAGCGTTCAGTTTCGTTTTTGCAGCGTCAGTTACGCGACCATGCCAGCGTGCAGGAAATGATCCCAGAAATCATGCGCGACATTGATACACTGATGTCTCATACCAATTTCATGTTTGAAAAAATTAACTTTCTCATGGATGCAGCACAGGGTTTCATCAATATCGAACAGAATAAGATTATTAAAACCTTCTCGATTGCCTCCGTGGTTTTTCTGCCTCCCACCTTGGTCGCCAGTATTTACGGGATGAACTTTGTTCACATGCCGGAACTGCAATGGATGGCAGGCTATCCTTTTGCCTTAATCCTAATGGTGTTGGCGGGTTTAGCACCTTTTTACTACTTCAAACGCCAAGGCTGGTTATAGCCACCTATAACCAACCCTTCCCCCCCTTTGCGGAAGGTTTTAACGACCAGCGACTTGTGCGTGAATCGCTTCTGCTAACTGGTGCACAGCCATTGCATAGTAATTGCTGTGGTTGTAGCGCGTGATAACATAGAAGTTTTTGTAGCCGACCCACGGTTCTTTATAACCACCAGGTACGGTACTTAAGGCCAGCAAATGTACCGGACCACTTGAGCCGTTGCCGTATTTTGGGGTTACGCCATAGCCTGCTAATTGTCCTAAGGAGTATTTTACCTTGTAACCATCCGGCACTTGCGCATAAACATCGGATGTCACATTTGCAGGCACAGCCACATCACCCCCAGGAACCCACCCACTTTGGCGGAAGTAATTGGCAATACTGCCAATCGCATCGACAGGATTCCACAAATCACGAATGCCGTCACCGTCAAAGTCCACCGCATAACCGTGGAAGCTGCTAGGCATAAATTGCCCATAACCCATCGCACCCGCGAATGACCCTTTTGGCTCTAACGGGTCCATACGCTCGCTTTGGCACATTTGTAGGTAATTTTTCAGCTCATCAAAGAAAAACTCGCTACGGCGTTGGTTAGTAATCGCGGAAGTGGTCAGCGCGTCAATCACACGGTGTTTACCCAGAATCCGCCCCCAACGGGTTTCGACCCCCATGATCCCCACAATGTATTGTGCCGGAACACCGTACTGCTGCTCCGCACGGCGCAAATACGCTGCGTGTTGCATCCAGAATTGCGTCCCTTTCTGTATATTACCCGCGTTCACAAAACGGTCACGGTAGGCATACCAACCTTTTGGACTACCCGGATCAGTACTGGGTTTTGCCCATAAGCGAGCAACTTCATCACGGTTACGCACCTGTGAAAAAACACCATATAGGTAGTCACGGTCAAACCCTTGACGCGCCATGCTTTCAATAAAAGCAATGAGTTGTGGATTACCCGCAAAATCACCGCTCAAACCATTCGCGGAATAATTACCAACGCCCCGTCCGCCGTAACGTACATTTTGTGGCTGCTCATTTCCCCCTGAAGATGGTTGTTGAACGGTTTGTTTTTGTTCCACAACTTGTTGTTGTGTTCCAGTATCCGTATCCTGCTTTTCTGGTACTTGGCTACATGCTCCCAAGCCCAGAGCCATCACTGCCAATGCACAGTAGGACAGTGAAGTTTTTGGCAAATGCATCAAACTCTCCTTATTTATTGAAGACAACGCCTTTAGTTAGCATTGACAAACCGCTTAATCATTTATCATGCTGCTTAAATAACAATGAAGGAAGCATACATGACAGCCCGACTAGACCCAATAACCGCCAGCCATGCTTTACACCACCAAATGCAAACATGGCGACGCAATATCCACCACCACCCAGAAACCGCTTACGAAGAAGTTCGCACCAGCGAACTGGTGGCACAACAACTGCGCCAATTGGGTATGGAAGTCCATACAGGCATTGGCGAAACAGGCGTGGTGGGTGTCCTGCACGGTTCTCGTGAAGGTGACAGACACATCGGCTTACGCGCCGATATGGATGCACTCCCACTGACAGAACTCAATACCTTTGCTCATGCCTCTTGTCATCATGGCAAAATGCACGGCTGTGGACACGACGGACATACTACCATGCTGTTAGGCGCAGCCACAGTATTAGCGCAAAATCCCGATTTCGCTGGCACAGTTTATTTTATATTCCAACCTGCGGAAGAAATGCAAGGCGGCGCACAGCGCATGATTGATGATGGATTGTTTACACGTTTTCCGATTCAAGAAGTGTACGGAATGCACAACTGGCCTGGCGTACCGACAGGGCATTTTGCCGTGCATTCGACTGCTGTCATGGCATCCACCGACCGTTTTGACCTGCACATTCACGGGCAAGGCGGGCACGCAGCCATGCCCGACACCCTTGTTGACCCTGTGTTGGTCGCAGGACACATCATTACCGCTGTGCAAAGCGTGATCGCGCGTAATTTGAAACCGACAAATAGCGGCGTGGTGAGTATTACCGGATTAAACGCGGGTAGCGGCGCGTATAACGTGATTCCCGAAACCGCAGAATTGCGCGGGACGATTCGCTCATTCTCAGAAGATGACCGCAACCTAATCAAGCAACATTTACAACAGTTGGTGGAACACACCGCCAAAGCGTTTGGAGCAACTGCCACGATTACGTTTTCTGACGGTTATCCCGCCACCATTAACACGCCAGCCAATGCCGAAGCCTGTTATCAAGTGGCTTGTGAATTGGCTGGCGAAGCACAAGTGCAGTGGAATCCCGCCCCTAGTACGGGTGCAGAAGACTTTTCTTACATGCTGTTGGCAAAACCAGGGGCATACATCTGGATTGGTAATGGCGACTTAAACGACAGCCGCCCATTACATAACCCGTATTACGACTTTAATGACACGATCTTGCCATTAGGTGCGGCATACTGGGTGAAGTTAGTACAAAACCGCTGTATTTAAACCAAAACCGGAATAGCTTTATTTGTTTGTTCCGGTTTGCCCCAAGGTTTTGCTAATGCTTGTCATGATCGGGTGACGTGCTGTCCCCGATTGTTGCGCGTTGTAATCCAACGCCATGTTCCAAATCATCATTCCGCCCATGCGTTGCTGTTGCTGATAACGTACTTTTTCCGCGACAGAACGCTCATCATTAAATGAAATGAACATGTCTTGTGCTGTGCCTTTGTTATCAATCGCTAAGTACGGGACTTTTGCCTGATCATCCCAACGGTAGTATTTGGGGTTAAAATACTTGCTCAACAAAACAGTATAACTTTCTTGTGGCACGCCTTTGGCGGTCATGAAATGCTTGGGTTTACTGCCTAATAGCCCCCATGCTTGGCGTGGTTCAGAAACACCTCCAATCCACAAACGGGTTTCCAGATTTATGCCTAAACCCAATTTACTGGCGGGTAAACCCGCATCCGTGCAATTTTTGACGTAATAATCCACTGAAACCAAGGGTGTATCGGTGTTGGGGTAGGTTTCTTGATTGCCTTTACCACTATAAAGTGCCGAATCGTGCCACGTCATGTCCTGAAACGTGCCGGATAAGTCGTATAACATGAGGTTTATTTGGTCGAATTGGCTGGCAATGTCTTTCACCGCCACACAATCACGCCCCATAATCGAAGTCATTAGTAATGGACGATCTGCCACAGGCGGCTTGTAGCCTTGCATAGCGGCTTTTAATTCCCGTGCAAACGCCACATAACTCGGATTACCCGCTTGCTCCTGCCCCCATTCGGTCAGCGGTTCAAGGTCAATGTCCACGCCGTCATACCCTTCCTTGAGCACCGCCACGATATTGCCAATTAAGGTTTGGCGGGTTTTAGCATTATCCAAGACTGGCTTGTAAGTGCTAATCCAACCGCTAATACCGAACAAAATCGGCACATTATGCTGATGTGCAATGCGAATCGCCGCTTGCCGCCGCTCACTTTGCAGCGAATTGCTATCAAAATCCAAACTACCGTCGGCTTTAACAATCGCCGAATTGTGAATGGCATGGGTTAATAACTGCCATTGCGCATCATCCATATAGGGAATATCGCCGTTCGCCGCTTGTTCATAACCAGGGACATAACCCGTAACCCACGCGCTGGATTTAGCGTGAATACTGCTACTGGCACACAAACTCCCTGTGATTAAGGTCACCAAGCTCAAGCTTTTAATCATTTTTTGCATGACTGTCTCCTACAGCTACGCCGTTGACTGTAGCAGAGTCGCCGAATCTCGCCTGAAAAACACCACATTACCCGATAAAATTACCCATTTTATGGAGCAGTACGCTTATACTAGGCTGCCCATTATCCACTTGTATCCATTAAAACTATGAATGTGTTGTTAATTCCCCAAACGCTCGCGGTTTGTTTTCTCGGCTTACTCGCGGGTGTCTTCACCGCCTTTACGCTGGATGTCACCCCTGCGTTACAACAACTCGACGCGACGCAATACACCCAAATTCAACAACACCTGAATCAAACCATTAGCAATCGCGGTTTTGCGGTTTTGTTTTTTGGCGCAACACTATTCCCCTTTCTTTCCGCAGCAATGGCGGCGTGGCAAAGTCGGCGACGCATGGCGTTATATTGGCTCATCATTGCACTGCTGCATTTCATTGGTGTGTATTGGGTTAGCGTGGTCACGAACATTCCGCTGCAACAAGACATCTTACAATGGAATTTGTCCGCGATTCCCACGGACTGGCAAACCACCCGCGACAGTTGGGCAAATAGCAACCTGTTCCGCACCGTCACCGAACTGCTGTGTTTCGGTGGCGCATTAGGTTTGCTGATGATCCGCGACAAAATCGCCGCACAACCTGCGTATCGAATGCGTAAGCTGGCGTAAATTTGCGTGAATATTCGGCATCTGCTCAACAATCGGCAAATATGAGCAGATCATAGCTGACCTTCTCAAAAATCGCGTTTTTTGAGAAGATGATAAAAGTTTAGCCTATTTGCATCGGCGGTATGTCAAACAACACATCCACCAACGCTTTATTGAGATAATAACTTTCTCGCCCCAGTTTGCGCTTTTCCAAAATACCGTCCTGCGCTAACGCATCCAAATAGCGCGTCGCCGTCGCACGCGATACTTTTAAATCATGTTCTAAAAACTGCACCTTGGTATAAGGGTGACGAAAAATATTATTAATCAAATCCTGACTATAGAAACGATGGTGTTCACGAATATGGTGTTTTTGGTCACGTAACAAGGCTCGGATTTGCTCAACCAAGCGAATAGTGTGCAACGCCGTGACACTCACACCGTTCAGTAAGTAAATGACCCACGCTTGCCAATCCCCTGTTTCACGCACTTGTTGCAATAAGCGGTAATAATCCAGTTTGGTATGATTAATGTAACGACTCAGGTACAACACAGGGGAATCCAATAACCCTTCTTTCACCAAATAGAGAATATTGATAATCCGCCCCGTTCGACCATTGCCATCGTAAAATGGATGAATGGTTTCAAACTGGTGATGTATCACCGCCATTTTAATGAGGGGATCAAGATCACTACCCTCATCGTGTAGCATGATCTCTAACTGCCCCATTAAATTCGGTAGCGTTTCCGGCGATGGCGGTGTAAATACCACCTCCCCCGTGCGATCATTACGCAGAATCGTACCAGGCACTTTACGCAATCCTGCCCGATTGCTTTCCAAGGTTTCTTGAATCGCCAAAATGGTATTCAATGTCAATAAGCCGTGTTCACGCACCCGTTGATAACCCACCGCTAATCCATCGGCATAAGCAGACACTTCCTTAGCGGCAATGTCGACCATATCAACCTGTAAACGGTACTTAAACAGCGCGTCTTGGGTAGTGATAATGTTCTCAATCGCCGAACTGTCCTGCGCCTCCTGCAAACTCAATGTAGACAACAAAATGGCTTGATTTGGAATGGTCTTAGCAATCCCCTTCAACTCCGCAAGGTGGCGATGCGCCATCACTAATGCCTTCAAAACAGGGGGCACATCCAACTGTGCTGATAAATTCGATAGTGTCACAAGCTGCATAATCGTTCTTCATCTTCTCAAAAATCGGCAAATATGAGCAGATCATAGCTGATCTTCTCAAAAATCGGTAAATATGCACAGATCGAGGCTGATCTTCTCAAAAATCGGTAAATATGCGCAGATCGAGGCTGATCTTCTCAAAAATCGTGGTTTTGAATCCAATATAAAATTACCATCAGCCTGCCATTAATCAGCTTTAATAAATCAATAAATCTGACGAATGGCAGTAGCAAGCTATTATTAGCTAACTGCTGATCAATCAGAAAAGCAGTAACCTAACCCTGAAATCACAATATAAGGAAGAAAGTCATGGGTTTTTTCAGTCTCCCAGGTCGTCCAAGCAAAAATGAAGAAATGATTGCTGAAAAAGTTGTTATTGCAACTCGGGCTGCCATTCGCTCACAAGGGATTTATGGTGCAGCGTTGGATGAATATATTGGTGAAGAAATCGCTAAATATACGAGCGATGTTTCACGCACTGTCTTCAGAAAATTTAAATCGATGGTGTGAGTATCAATATCATGGATAACCATATGGACTTAAACACCATTCCAGAAATTCCTCATGGTCACGGACTGTCTTTTAAAAAGGGAGTATCTGATGGATTACTAGGAAAAGACTATTTCTCCGGCTGCTTTCACGAGACTCATAATGTTAGTTACGAAAAAGGCAAGGCATTTGGTGAATATCTAAAAATACTCATCAGTCATCATGTTCAGGGATAAGCAATGACAAAGAAACAGTGGATTGAACTAATTATCTTGATTCTTAAAATAATAGCTGGTGGCGCATCTAAAGCCAGTGCTGTCTCACAAGCATCAGTCAAGTTTGGCGTATCAGAATCTGAAATTTGGAAAAGAGGTGGTTTCTAATATTCTAAACTCAACGCCCCGATCATCTTGTCGGGGTAGTTGGGTGATCTCCCAGCTTTTAACGGTAATGGGCTAATGATTTAAGACAGTCTTAAAAGAACCTCTACACTCTGGACAATCTTACCGAAGATCATTATGACTCAACGTGAAACCTTTACTCCTAATTTCAAGTTAGCCATCTCGAAAAGGAAAATTAATGTTAACAATAATTGTGGCTGTGATAGTTGGATTGTTATTTTTCTTCGTTTTACTTCCAATGATAATAAACCTTATCGGAAATCTGATTGGCTTTTTAATCGGTGCTGCCATTATTATCGGTATAGTAGCACTTTGCATTGCATATCCACCAACCATATTAGTTATCATAGGATTAATGATCTACGGAAAACTTAATGAAAAATCAGGTTATGTATTAGGTAAGTTGAAAAGCCAATTGAGTAAGTGAGTACATTTTTTACTGATGCTTGCATTCAGAGTAGTAGATTAAAAGTAATATCCACTCATCTAATTCATCACTTTAAACTAAAAATAACAAACCATACTGATTCTTATGTATGAATTATTAGTGATCGTATGCAGAAACTTTAGCTCTAAAAGTTAAATTATTAAATCAACAACTTCATTGGATAGAATTACACTTCATTCAATTACTAATCAAGCCTGCATAATAGCGAGAATATTTTGCAAACTCGCACGCACGCGCTCGGTAATGAATTGTTGAAAGGGTTCGAGATTGCCATGATTGGCGGTTTCAAGAGCTTCGTAATATTGCACGCGGCTGGTAATCGGCAGTAACGCAGGCGGATAGCCCGCACGAATCAATAGCAGATTCATGAGCAAACGCGCGGTTCTGCCATTGCCATCAATAAACGGGTGAATCGCCACAAAATGGTAATGTGCTGTTGCGGCTTGTAATACAGGATGCGCTGTATCAGCATTCACCCTTTGCACGAAGTCGCACATCAAATCATGAACTTTCAAAGGATTCGGGAAAATACGCTCGCTACCTGCAACACGAACGCGCACTGTGCGATATTGTCCCGCCGCTTCGCTTTGAATACCTGTCAAAATCACGCGATGTAAATCGAGAATTTCAGTTTCTAATAAAGGCGTAGTACATTGGCTGAGTTTCCACATTAAACGCATGGCTTCACGGTGGTTCACCGCTTCCAAATGCTCGCGCAATGGCTTGCCGCTAATGGTAATGCCATCTAACAACACTGCCTTAGTTTCAAACAGCGTGAGCGTATTGCCTTCAATCGCATTGGAATGGTAGGTATGGGTGATTTCCCAATCAGCGCGAATTTCTTCCCATAATTCTGGCTGCAATGGCTGCTGCCGTAATTGCTCATTCAGCGCATCGATTTGCGTAAGTATATCGTTCATGTAAAACTGCTCAAATAAGACCTGAGTTCAACTAAAGCTTGGTGCTCAAAGTTCCAAATTGGCTTTTTCATACTCGCCTCAAAAGAACATTTGCGCCCCGCCTGTCTCTTCTCTTCCTTGGTGCAGTGATCAAAACGCTGATAAATACTTACCCAGAACTTATCGAAGTCCTTATCGGAGATTGTTTTCTCTTGAGATTGCAGGCAACTTTTCCATGCCTCCAAACAGTCAGCAAAAACAGAATCGCTAGACTTAATCAGTTTCAAAACGGTTTCTAGTTCACCAAAACCCGCCACATTTAAAATATGGCATGAAACACACAATGTTTGACTATCATCATAAAGCCAAGTATTAGGAGCAAGAAGCTTTGCATTAAACCCCGCCTTTTCGAGAGCAGTATTCACTAAGCTTAATTGTGCATCCACGCCTTTTGTATCAGCATCAATCATAATACCAATTTTTTCAATGCCTCTTTTATCACTTTCAATGCGCAGATTAACCAACCTATCCACTAACTTAGTTTCTGATAAACCATCCAAACACGCATACTCATCAATATTACAAATTGGCAATGACACTTCAACATCAACACCTTGTAAATGAGCGAGTAAACCTTCAATAAAGAATTTATCGTTATGGCTTTCTACAACCAAGATATTCTTACTCGCCACGGATTGCTGCTCCATGTGTTAAAGAATAATGCAATTGTTCGGCATCACGTCCCGCTGCAACGATGCGTTGTTTACGCTCACTGTGGTACAATTCAAAATACATTCCCACGTTCTCACTATGCTCTAACTGTACTTGGTTAAATGCTTCAATACATTCTTTAGAATGTGAAGTTATAAAAACTTGGCAGTTAGCTTGTTCACTTGCCATAAAAATCAACTGCCACAACTTCTTATAGTTTGAATAGTGGATACCGTTTTCTATTTCATCAATAAACAAAAAGCCATTTTGACTTGCCCAAATAGCACATAACATGGAAATGTAACGAGAAATCCCATCACCCATTTCAGACAATGGAACTAAGTTTTTTCTATCTTTTAATTTAAGTTTAATAACAATCTTATTATTAGTAGTAGGAATAGCCTTAAGTGAAATTAGTGAAGCATCAAATTTACTCAGTGATTCATTTAAAAAATATTCTTTATCAGACTCAATAACTGACCCATACAGAGTTGCTATATTAATATCACATCTACCTGAATCTACAACATTAGAAGATATTGGAAATTTTTTATTACTTGGATGAATAGAAACCCCCAATCGTTCATTTAAAAAATCCTCAACGAGGATAGGTGTTATACTCATGTCATCAACAGAAAAAGACAACTTCATTGTAAGATCATTTTTTTCACTCAGTAAAGACACACCAATTTTATTGGTAAAACCACTGCCAATAGTTATGTTTATAGACTCACCATTGAATATATCAAGTTCAATTTTTTCAGATAAAAGTTGTCTTTTCTTTAAAAGCAAAAGTAGAAAATGCACCAAGAAGGCTGGATTGACACACTTAACAAATAGATCAATTGCTTCGAGCAATGCAGTTTTGCCGACGTTGTTTTTGCCACCGAAGAGATTGACGCGCTTAAAGCCAGTAATTTCTAGGTCTTCAAAACATTTGAAGTTTTCAATTTTTATATTATCAATAAAATGCTGGCTCATTCTTAATCTCCTAATATGACAGCGAGGGATCAAGTCCCCCGCTGTTGAGTCTAGCAAAACGTGCGTTGCACGTCATAAACGCTTACAACATTACCCCACCCACACGCGGGCGTTGCGGAACATGCGCAGCCACGCGCCATCTTCGCCCCAGCCGTCTGGCAGCCACGAATGTTGCACGGCACGGAACAGGCGTTCAGGGTGCGGCATCATGATGGTGAAGCGTCCGTCGGCGGTGGTTAATCCGGTAATGCCTTGCGCTGAACCGTTGGGGTTTTCGGGGTAATGTTCGGTGGCATTGCCGCGATTATCGACGTAACGCAAACCGACCAGCCCTTCTGCCATTACGTCCTCCGCCGTGGAGGTATCGAACACGGTACGCCCTTCGCCGTGCGCAACCGCTATCGGCAGGATTGAACCTTCCATGCCTTGCAAGAACAAGGATGGCGATTTCAACACTTCGACCGCCGCATAACGCGCTTCAAATTGTTCGGAACGGTTGCGGTAGAAACGTGGCCAATGCGCCGCGCCGGGGATCATGTCGCGCAATTGCGAGAGCATTTGGCAGCCGTTGCACACGCCCAAACCGAAGGCATCTTGACGCGCAAAGAAGGTGGCAAATTCATCGCTGGCTTGCGGGTTCATCAGAATGGTTTTTGCCCAGCCGCCGCCTGCGCCCAATACGTCACCGTAAGAGAAGCCGCCACACGCCACCAAACCTTTGACCTGTTTCAGGCTGACACGACCGCTGATAATGTCGGTCATGTGAACATCGAGGGTTTTGAAACCCGCACGGTCAAACGCTGCCGCCATTTCCACCTGACCATTCACGCCTTGTTCGCGCAAAATCGCTACCGTCGGGCGCACACCCGTTTTAATGTACGGCGCGGCAACGTTATTGTCAGGGTCGAAGGTCGCTCGCACCGGAATCCCCGCGTCATCGGTTTCCGCGATGCGCTCAAATTCTTGCGCGGCGCAATCGGCGTTATCGCGTAAGGCTTGCATCCGATAACTGGTTTCCGCCCACGTTTGTTGCAAGCTCGCACGCGGCGCACGGAACACGGTTTCATGCCCGAACGTCAGCACCACTTCGTCGCTGTCGTTGAGTTCGCCAAACACATGGGTGCAATGCGCCAGACCCGCTTCACGGAACGCTTCCAGTACCGCATCGGTATCGCAATGGCGCACTTGCAGCACCGCGCCGAGTTCTTCATTGAACAGCACGGGCAATAATGCGCCGCCAATGTCGCCCAACCGCGCCGTAATCCCAACGTGTCCGGCGAAACTCATTTCCGCTAATGTCGCCAGCAAACCGCCATCGGCACGGTCATGGTACGCCAGCAACAGGTTTTCGTTGCGCAATTCTTGAATGGTATTGAAGAAGGCTTTCAGTGCGTCGGGGTTATCCAAATCCGGCGCGTAATGCCCGACTTGCCCGTACACTTGCGCCAATGCCGACGCTGCCAAACGGTTACGCCCTTTGCCCAAATCGACCAAAATCAAATCGGTATCACCTTGATCGGTACGCAACTGCGGGGTCAGTGTAGTACGCACGTCTTGTACGGGGGCAAATGCGGAAATAATCAACGACAACGGCGCGACCATTTCACGCTGTTCGCCGTCTTGCTGCCACACGGTTTTCATCGACAGCGAATCTTTACCCACCGGAATCGCTAATCCCAACCGTGGGCAGAGTTCTTCACCCACCGCTTTGACGGTATCGAACAATGCCGCGTCTTCACCCGCGTAACCCGCCGCCGCCATCCAGTTGGCTGATAAACGAATGTCACGCAAGGCGGCAATGCTGGCAGCGGCGATATTGGTTAAGGCTTCACCAATTGCCATGCGTCCCGAAGCCGCCGGACTCACCAAAGCAATCGGGGTACGTTCGCCCATTGCCATTGCTTCGCCGTAGTTAGTGACGTAATCGGTGGCGGTAACTGCCACATCCGCCACGGGAACTTGCCACGGCCCGACCATTTGATCGCGTGTCACCATGCCCGTTACGGTACGGTCGCCAATGGTAATCAGGAAGGCTTTGGAAGCCACCGTCGGCAAGCGCAATACGCGCTGAATGGCATCGCTCAGTTCAATGTGGCTAAGGTCGATTTCCGGTTTGTGGAAGGTTTGGTGATGCACATCGCGCAGCATTTTCGGCGGTTTACCGAGCAACACGTTCATCGGCAAATCGACGGGGTTATTGTCGAACAGCGAATCGCCCACCAACAATTGGCGGTCTTCCGTCGCTGTTCCCACCACCGCGTAAACAGCGCGTTCGCGTTCGCACAAGGCACGGAAGGTTTCCAACCGCTCTTCCGCCACCGCTAAGACGTAACGCTCTTGCGCTTCGTTACACCACACCGCCATCGGTGCCATGCTTGGCTCGTCGTTGGGCACGGTACGCAGTTCAAAACGTCCGCCGCGTCCAGCATCGTTAATGATTTCAGGAATCGCGTTGGAAATCCCACCCGCGCCCACGTCATGAATCGACAAAATCGGATTTTCCGCACCCAATGCCACGCAACGGTCAATGACTTCTTGGCAACGACGTTGCATTTCGGGGTTGCCGCGTTGCACGGAGGCGAAATCCAAATTCTCCGCACTCGTGCCGCTCGCCATTGACGAAGCCGCGCCACCGCCCAAACCGATCAGCATCGCAGGGCCACCCAACACCACAATCGGCGTGCCTTCGGGTAGAGGGTTTTTCTCAATGTTGTGCTCGCGGATATTGCCCAAACCACCCGCAATCATAATCGGCTTGTGATAACCACGCAGTTCCGTGCCTTTCGCGCCAGGGGCTTGCATTTCAAAGGTACGGAAATAACCCGCGATATTCGGGCGACCAAATTCATTATTGAATGCCGCCGCGCCAATCGGCCCTTCGAGCATAATATCAAGCGCGGAAACAATGCGTTCCGGCTTACCGAAATCGGTTTCCCACGGCTGTTCAAAATCGGGAATGCGCAAATTGGATACCGAGAAACCGCACAAACCCGCTTTCGGTTTTGAACCATTACCCGTCGCGCCTTCGTCACGAATTTCCCCACCCGAACCCGTTGCCGCACCCGCAAATGGCGCAATCGCGGTCGGGTGATTATGGGTTTCGACCTTCATTAAAATGTGTACGGGTTCATTGGTGTAATGGTATTCGCCCGTTTTTACATCGGTTAAAAAGCGCGTGGCTAATGGCCCTTCAATCACCGACGCATTGTCTTTGTACGCCGACAAAATGCCTTCTGGCGCGTGCGCGTAAGTGTTGCGAATCATGCCAAATAAGGATTTCGGTTGCGCTTTGCCATCGATAATCCAATCCGCATTAAAAATCTTGTGGCGGCAATGTTCGGAATTGGCTTGCGCGAACATCATCAATTCCACGTCGGTCGGGTTACGCCCCAATTCCGCGTAGTTTTCCGCTAAATAATCAATTTCATCCGGCGATAATGCCAAACCCCATTCGCTATTGGCGGTGGCTAATGCGGCTTTCGCATCCGCTGAAATGTCCACATAACGCAAGGGCGCGGGGTCGGCTTCGCTGAATAAAATTACCGCATCTTGCAAATCCGCCAGCACCATTTCGGTCATGCGGTCATGAATCAATTGCGCAATCGTGGCACGTTCCGCATCATTCAAGGCTTGCGTGGTTTGCACGTCGTAAGCCACGCCGCGTTCAATGCGCTCCACCATCGACAAGCCGCAATTGTGCGCAATATCCGTGGCTTTGCTCGACCACGGCGAAATCGTCCCCGCTCGCGGTGTCACTAAAAACAACGTACCCGTAAAACGGTGCTCGCCCTGCACTTCCTCATAAGTCAGCAGCGTTTGCAGACGCGATTGTTCATCCGCATTCAATTCACGCGCAGTACGCACAAAATGGACAAATTCAGCTTGTAAACCAGTCACCACAGGCACAGCGGCTTGCAGCGTATTCAATAACTTAGCGCGACGGAAGTTAGACAGAGCAACACTACCGGAGAGGATCAGCATAGGTTTCAACCAACAGGGCAGTTCATCAAGTAGCGTATGATAACGGAAAGTTGCCGGACACTCCTACCGTTTTGCACAGCACGAGCTTTTGAGCCTAACACTTGCTCCAGACACCTTCGTACTTTTAGACTATACAAATAGTGATTGACAGCAATAAGGTAGGTTTTTTGATGTGGAATCAACAAGCATTCCCGTGGGGTGTTTATATCGGCGATTTGCTGGATGAACAAGACAACACCATGCCCTTGCTGCTAGACAGCAAGCAAGGCGGCTTTTGTGTCATTTTTGACGAGGATAGCGAAGAAACGGCTGCCAACTTGATCGAAAATGTTGCCTTGAAACTGCTGGATGTCGTGCCATTTGGGAATCTAGTGGTCGACGTTTTCGATTTCAGCGTTAGGCAACGCTTTAAACTACTGGCGGAATTGAAACGCGAAAGTTTATACAGCATTGCCATTAACCAACAGGAAGCCACCCACCGCTTTGATGACTTAGAAAAAATCGCCCTTCATCGGCATCACAACATCCTCAATGCCCGTACCCCCGACGTTTCCACTTACAACCAGACCGCAAAATTTGTGGAAAAATACCACCTCATTTTGCTCAACCTTGAACACTTTCCCAATGAGTTTGCCGCTTATTCACGTTTAAAATCCTTCATTAACTCCAATTATGAAGCAGGGTTTTACATCATTGCCTTTGGCTCACAAGAAATTCTGCAAAGCCAAAATAAAGCCACGCAATACCTGCTCAACAAAAAGCCTGCCATTTCAGTAACCAATAATCGAGCCACTATCAACCCCGCTATTTTCAGCCACGCGGATTTATTAGAAGGCTATCGCTTTGAATACCTCAACCTCAATAAAACCCTATTGCTAGAAAAAATCCGCGAGCGCAATCAAATCGCAGAAAGCAAAGATAAAGAGTTTTTGAGTGTCCCGATTGGCACAACACTGGATGGGCGCGAACCCATTATTTTCTCCTTGGGAGATAAATCCAAAAACTACCATGCGTTTATTGCAGGCAGAAGTGGCTCAGGCAAAACCACCCTGTTGAATAACCTGATTGTCGGCATTGCCAAACAATACACAGCAGATGAAGTCAGATTATACCTAATGGATTACAAGGCAGGGGTTGAATTCCAAATTTTTGCCAACCACCCAAACTGTGAAACCATCTACCTTGATAATCAAAACGTACACGCTGCTATTGAATTACTGCAAAACTTCGTTAATCTCAAAGAACAACGCAGCCAAATTTTCCAACAACACCAAGTCAACGATCTAAACAGCTATAACCAGTTAGCCACTGTTGCCCCCTTACCCCGCTTATTGTTAATCATTGATGAAGTACACCAACTATTTTCCAATAGCTTCAGCTTCAAAGAGCAAAATCATTTTAATGCCTTATTGGAAGACGTTGCAAAACAAGGGCGCAGCTTTGGGATGCACATTATCCTCACCACGCAATCACCTAAAGGAATCAATATTAGCGAAGGTATTATGAGTCAAATCCCCCTGCGAATTTCCTACATTCTGCAAAACTCCACAGAAGCCATGAAAATCTTCAACGAACAAAATACGGATGCAGTGTGCAAACTCTCTACCTACGAATTCATTTACAATAACCAAGGCGGCAACAAAATAGCAAACCTTCACGGCAGAGCCGACTACACTGACCCGAAACAAATCAACGCGCTATTAGAACAAATTGCACGCCAACGCACCCCACATCAAATCATAAAACCGCTTATTATCCAAAAAAGCTCCTTAACAGATAACGCATCCAGCCCACCCATTGCTGAACCAAAACCCAATCCCCCAACTTCAACCCCTGAAATCCCCGTTGACAACAGCATGGAAAACCACAAAGCCTTATTAGCAAAGCTAAAAGCATGGCAGGAGACACAACCCAATGACCAATAACACCACTTACGAAGACTTACTTAACACTTGTTCAAGTTACGAAGCGTATCTGTTAGGCATCCTACCTGCGTTAGATAATCACTTATGGCAAACAGCAGAAACCCAGCACACCAAACAAGCCTACTCACAATACGTTACCCTTTTGCCAAAAGGTCTTTATCAACAGGAAGCTAACCTAAAAATCCAGCATTTTACACAGTTAGAAGAAGCTATAGCCGAAGAAAGAAAAACCTACGAAGAGGCTATACAATGCCACGACATAGATCATTATGAGCAGTATCTTGATCAATACAAAAATGGATTATATGCTGCTGAACTTTCAGAAAAGTTGCATCACTTAATAAAAAACCTAGAGATTATTATTGAATGGGCTAAAGAAAAAAACCTAACAAGCATACCAAAAAATGTAAATGAGTTATCAAAGCTAACGCAACTTGATATTAGCAGTAATCAACTCACAGCATTACCGCCAGAAATCACCAATCTCACGAATTTAACTTCGCTTAATCTTCGGGGAAATAAGCTCACAACTTTGCCACCAGAAATCATCAAACTTACTCATTTAACTAAACTTGATCTTGGTAACACTCAACTCTCAGAACTTTCACCAGAAATCACCAAGCTCACGAATTTAACTGAACTTTCACTTTCCGGTAATCAACTCACGGCTCTTCCGCCAGAAATCACCAAGCTCACGAATTTAACTGAACTTTCACTTTCCGGTAATCAAC